>DAOVEW010000392.1 GCA_030668755.1 Bacillota bacterium
GAGGACCGGTACACGGTCTCCCGATCCCGCGGCACGGACACGACGGGAGGCCTGCGCAATCCGCGTGAGGTGATCTACGCAGTGACCGCGCCCAGATATACGCTCATCCTGGGCGACCTGGGAAATCGGATTGAGCTCTACGACCGACAGGCCGATCCGGCTCAGGAGCACAACATCGCGGAAGAACGGGCAGACCTGGTCGCCGAGCTCCAGGGCCGGTTCGAGACGTGGGCGGCAACCCAGCGCGGCCGCCCGGTGGTGCTGCCTGGAGGGAAGGTGTTCGTCTCCCGGGCGCCCAGGGTCGAGATGGGCGAAGACATGCGCAGGCAGCTCGAAGCGCTGGGCTATGTGGAGTAGACAGCGCCGGGCCTACTCCGGGTCCCACCCCAGCTCGCCGACGAGGGGGACGAAGACACAGCCGCACACGCTCTGGTAGTCGAGCTTGTCCCCCCGCTTCGTAACGACCGTGAGGTGCTGGCCCCAGCGGTCGCCGAGCGGCACCACGAGACGTCCGCGCTCGGTGAGCTGATCCACCCACGGGCGGGCGACCTCGGGGGCGGCGGCGGTCACGATTACGGCGTCGTACGGCGCGGCCTTCGGATAGCCCAGGCTGCCGTCGCCGACGAGCACCTCGATGTTGTGATACCCGAGCTCGGCGAGGGCGCCCCGGGCACGGTCGGCGAGGGCGGCGAATCGCTCAATGGTGATGACACGCCGGCTGAGCTCGGCCAGGATGGCGGCCTGGTAACCCGAACCCGTGCCAATCTCCAACACGCGTTCGTCACCCTTTAAGTTGAGGCATTCGGTCATGAGGGCGACCATGTACGGCTGCGAGATCGTCTGCCCATCGCCGATGGGAAGTGGGTAGTCGTTGTAGGCCGCCGGGTCGTTTGGCTCGGGCAAGAACCGATGCCGCGGGACCTTCTCGAGCGCCGCCAGAACGCGCCGGTCGCAGATGCCGCGGTGGCGGATCTGGTGGTCCACCATGCGCTTGCGCTCCCCCTCGTAGTCCCGCATGGCGCGCCCGCTAACCTTCGTGCTTCGCCTCGACGCAAGCCGGCCTCGGGTGACGGCCGGCGGCCTCGAGCATCGCGACGATGTTCTCCAGAGGCGTTCGCACGGTGATGCTGTGGCTGCTGCCGAGTATGAAGCCTCCTCCCGGAGCGCAGGACGCGATGGCCGCCCGCGCTTGGCGGTGTATCTCATCGGGGCCGCCGACCACTAGGTCGTGATTGCTGACCCCTCCCCACAGACACACGTCCCCGCCGAAGTCTCGCTTCAGACCCGCGATGTCCTCCAGCGGCTGGATGGACTGATAGACGTCGATCCCAGCCTCGATCATCTGCGGCAGCAGCATTCGAAGGTTGCCGCAGGAATGGCAGATCAGGAACATACCGTTCTCGTGGCAGGCCTCGCAGATGTGTTTCAGAGCCGGGAAGAAGACGCGCCGAAATGCGTCCGGCGACATGAACGGGCCGGCGTTGAAGCCATAGTCGTCGCCGACAATCACTCCATCGAAGCCCAGTCTGGCGAAGAACGGGAGCCTCCTCACCAGTGCCTCGTACGCAGCGAAGAACTCCTCTGCCAGCCCGTCCGGATCATCCGCGAGCTGGAGCATCATCTCCTCGATCCAGAGCGCGGAGAAGATGGGCAGGTGCGCATCGCCCATGCCGGTGAACAAGAAATGCGTCTCGCCCAGCTCTGCCAAGACGTGTTCGATGACTTCCAGTTCGGAGGGGTCGGGCCGGAACTCGTCGTCAACGAACCGGTCGGGGAGCTTCGGCTCGTGCGGGCCGCTGCCGAGTTCGAGCAGCATCAGGTCTTCGGTCTGCTCGGAATAGCGAAAGACGTTGCCGTGCTTGTCCCGCCACGTCTCTCCGTCTATCCGCTCCGGGGGCTCGTAGCGCATGCCCACCGGCCAGACAAGATCGACGCAAACCAGGTCGAGGTCGAGGCGGCGAACGAGCTCGACAGTGTCGCGCTTGAGGGAGTTGACGACATCGTCGCGACGGCCCTCCCACATGGCCTTGATCAGGTTCGTCTTCCCACGTAGGAAGGTCGGTCGGCCGAGCACCAGAGACGCGGGCTCGTAGTCAATGATCCATTCGCCCACGGGAACGATATCCGGTTCCCTGTGTTCTATGGCGGCGCGGACGCGTTCTTTCGGTGTCACATGAAGCTCCACGGCTTGGCTCATGAGCGATTATACCGCGGAACGCCGGCCCTGGGAAACCCGTTCGGTGCGGCTGGGTGTGGCCGGAAACTCTGGGTGCCGCGGCATTGTAGGCGGCTATCCGGACGGTAGCTATCAACCCGAGCTCGCCGTCTCGCGCGATGAGATGGCAGTCTACATCTCCCGCGCCCTCGCCGGCGGCGCGGGCGGGCCGCGGGGGCTTGCCCGCCTATTCGAAGACGATCGCCTCTATCTCGGTGAAGGGGATGACTCCGTCGTCGGTGGCCAGGTTCCGGGTCCCGACGGCATGCGCGTAGCGGGTCTCGCCCGGGGCGTACTTGAACTGGGTGAAGCGGCCGGTCTGGATAAGGTCGTTGGGGCTGCGCAGGGAAAGCCGGTAGAGCGAGGGCACAAGCGCCTCGACAGCGTCTCCGCTGGTGAGGGCGACCTGCGCCGCGCGCCACGCCGCCG
>DAOVEW010000082.1 GCA_030668755.1 Bacillota bacterium
CGAGGGACTCCTCGAAGCGACCCACGAAACAGTGGACCAAGCCTAGACCCAGGTGGGCTCGCGCGTGGTTGGGGGACGTCTCCAGGACTAGCCGGAACTGGTCGGCAGCTTCATCGTAGCGCCCCTGGTTCTTGAGCTCTATCGCCTGGTCACACCGCTCCTCGAGATCGTCCGGCTGGCCTTTTCCCACTTGACCACCTTCCCGAGTATTGCAGTCGAAGCGCGCCTAACGCTTGCCGCTCTAACGCTCCATGCGCAGTATTTCGCCCGGCCCCAGCCGATACCCCTTGATGTAGTCCCCGGCGGCCATCACCTTTCGGCCGGCCGGCTGGACCCGCCGCACGAACAGACACCCGGACCCGGCCTCGACCCAGAAACCGTCTCTGGTGACTTCTCTGACGCGTCCGGGGACTCCTTTCTCCTCCCCCGCGTTTTTCCCCGCCTCGGCAGCGAGGATCTTCAAGAGGTCTCCCTGGCGAGCAGTGCGAGCACCGGGGGCGGGGGAGAGAGCGCGCACCAGCCGGGCCAGCTCTCCGGCGGATCTGGTCCAGTCTATGGTCAGCTCTTGTCTTGCGATCGGGGGTGCGGGGGTTGCGTCGTTGTGGCTCTGCGGAATGCGAGGAGCTGCTCTCTGATGAAGCAACGCCATGGTTTCTGTGGCGGCCTGGGCGCCGAGGGCGGCGAGTCGGTCGTGGAGGCTGCCGAAGTCCTCATCGGGGCCGACTGGGATCTGGCGCTGGAGCAGGATGTCGCCGGCGTCGAGCTCCCGGGCCATCCACTGAACCGTGACCCCGGATGTGGCCTCACCGGCCATGAGGGCGCGTTGGATGGGAGCGGCTCCGCGGTAGCGAGGGAGGAGCGATGCGTGGAGGTTGAGGGCGCCGATGCGAGGCAGCGAGAGCACCTCCTCGGTGAGGATCTCGCCGTAGGCGGCTACGAAGATGAGGTCGGGGGAAAGCGCTCGCAGGCGCTCGATTCCATCGGCCCGGCTCACTCGCTCGGGCTGATATAGCGGCAGGCCGAGCTCCCGGGCGGCCAGCTTGACCGGAGATGGGCGCAGCTTGCGGCCGCGGCCCGCGCGGCGGTCCGGACGGGTGAAGACCGCGGTGAGGGGGTCGGGGCCGGCGACCAGCGCGCGGAGCGTGGGGAGGGCGAATTGGGCCGTACCCAGGAAGACAATTTGGAGTCCCTCGGCCACGACGCTATTTCTCCGAAGGGCGCGCGGCAACGAAGACCTTCAAGGCGTCCTCCAGAGTGGTCTGCTGAGTGATCGGCTCACCCTCCTCGGTGTGGCCCATCAGCCAGTAGAGGCTGGACTCGTCGGCGCGGTCCACGAAGAGCTTGGCGTTGAGGTGGTCAATTTCGTGACAGAGAGCGCGGGCCATCATGCCGTCAGCGGTAAGCTTGATGCGCTTCCCGAAGAGATCTCTCGCCCTCACGACAACGCGGGTCGGCCGCGGGACATTGCCGTATAGCCGGGGTAGGCTGAGGCAGCCCTCCTCGCCGGTCTCGCTGCCGGTGGCGCTAACGATCTCGGGGTCTATGAGGGGGGTGAAGCGGTCATCGATCTCCACGACGGCCACGCGCTGTGGAATGCCGAGCTGATTTGCCGCCAGCCCAAGCCCGCGGGCCGCCCTCATCAACTCCACCATCCGCTCGATAAGCCGGCGAACCGAATCGGTGACGCGGCGCACGGGCACCGCCTTTTCCCTGAGGGCGGGGTGCCCGTAGCGGACAATTGTGAGGTCATCGTAGTGGTCTCTGGACATTGTGCATTCGGATTCTATCACATCAGCGAGACAGGGTCCACGTCTACGACGAGCGCACCTGGCTCGATATGTCCGAAGCCCGCGACTACATCGCGGACAACCGGGACAACTTCGCCTTCCTCGCCGCGCGCGAGGACGTGCCAGCGATATCGGCGGCGAAGCTTCGCAAGGGGCGCCGGAGCCGGGCCGAGGATCTCGACCGGGGCTCCCTCCGCGCGCCGGCGGAGCGCGTCGGCGAGGGATGTGGCAAATCGAGACGCGTCGCTCTCTCGCTCGGCGCTGGAGACTAGGTTGACGATCTGGGAGAAGGGGGGGTAGTTGAGCTCTTGTCTCGTCTCGATCTCGCGGCGGTAGAAGGCCTCGTAGTCGTGGTGTGAAGCGGCTTGGATGCTGTAATCGTCGGGGCAGAAAGTCTGGACGACGACGTCGCCTTCCTTTTCGCCGCGCCCCGAGCGCCCGGAGACCTGGGTGAGGAGCTGGAAGGTGCGCTCCGCGGCGCGGAAGTCGGGCAAGTTGAGCGAGGTATCGGCGGATATGACGCCGACGAGAGTAACGCCCGGGAAGTCGAAGCCCTTGGCCACCATCTGAGTACCGATGAGGATGTTCGTCTCGGCCGTGCGGAACTGGTGGACGATGCGGACGTGCGCGCCCTTGCGGGCGGTCGTGTCCTGGTCCATCCTGCCGGGCCTCGCCTGTGGGAAGATACGTTGCAGCTCCCTCTCCACGCGCTCGGTGCCAAAGCCGGAGAAGCGGATCTGGTGGCTGCCGCAGCGAGAGCAGATGTCCGGCGCGGGGCGGGTCAGGTCGCAGTGATGGCAGCGGACCTGGCGGCGCTGGCGGTGGTATTTGAGTGCGACACCGCAGTTCGGACAGCGCAGGGCATGGCCGCATGTGGGACAGAGCAGGAAGGTGGCGAAGCCGCGTCGGTTGTGGAAGAGGATGATCTGCTCGCCGGAGCGCAGGCGGCCTGCAATGGCCTGTCGCAGCGGGGTGGAGAGAATGCCGGGGCGAGAGGCGGCGCCGCGCATGTCTACGATGCGGACGCGGGGGAGGGGGCGCTCCTCGACTCTGGTGGGAAGGCGCAGCAGGCGGTGTCGCCCGCGCTCGGCCGCGTAGAAGGATTCGAGAGAGGGGGTGGCGCTTGCGAGGACGACCGGACACTGGACGAGCTCGCCGCGCTTGAGCGCGGCGTCCCGCGCCCGGTAGCGAGGGGCCTGGTCTTGTTTGTAGGAGGTCTCGTGCTCCTCGTCGACCACAATGAGCCCGAGCGCGCGGGTGGGGGCGAAGAGGGCGGAGCGGGCGCCGACGATGACCCCGGATTCACCCGTACGGATACGCTGCCATTCATCCCAGCGCTCGCCTACAGAGAGGCGGCTGTGGAGGATTGCCACCCGATCGCCAAAGCGGGCGCGGTAGATGCCCAGGGCCTGAGCCGTCAGGGATATCTCGGGCATGAGCACGATGGCCTGGCGGCCGCGGTCGAGCACGCGCTCGATGGAGCGAAGGAAGACCTCGGTCTTGCCGCTTGCGGTGACGCCGAAGAGGAGGAAAGAGGTGCTTCGCGGAGCGTCCAGCGCGGCAGTGATCTCTGCGACGGCGGACCGCTGCTCGGGGGTGAGCTTTGGGGGAGGTCCCGCTTCGACAGCGACATCGCGCCAGGGCTTTCGGCGGACCGGCGTCCAGCGGGCCCGCAGCAGTCCCTTTTTCAGGAGGGCCTGGACCGTGGAAGTGGATACGCCCGCGCGCCGGGCAAGGTCCACGGCGGGCGCGGGGGGACCGTCGGCGGCAGCGCGGAGGCAGGCGGCCTGCGCGGGCGCTTTGGCTGCGCGCTCCAGGCAATAGCTGGCGACCTCCTGGGGTGTGACCGCAAGCTCGACGAGGCGAACCTGGTGCTTCCGCGCGCGCGGGGGGCGCAGAGTAGCGCGCTCTGCAATGAGGTTGCGCGACTTGAGGAGGCGGAGTGCGCGGGTGAGGCGCTTGCCGGGGAGGAGGCGGCGGAGCGCAGGGAGCCTGACCTCGGAGCCGGCGCTTTCGAGGTGGTTGACGACGGGTCCGGCATCGAGATCGGCGCGGATGGAGTCGGGGATTGGCTGTGCGGTGAGGTGGAAGGCTCTGCCGGCGCGGTAGTTCATGCCCTCGGGCAGGAAGGCGCGCAGCGCGTCTCCGAGCTGGCAGAGATAGCGGTCGGCCATCCATCGAGCGAGGGGGAATGCTTCGTCGGGGAGCACGGGAACGTCTTCGAGGACCGCCTCAACGTCCTTGAGGTTCTGACGCTCGCTGTCATCCCGCAGCCGGGCCACGACCCCGACGACGGTACGGGGGCCAAAAGGGACGAGCACCTGGGCGCCGACGCGGAGAGCGCTCTGGAGCGGCTCCGGGACATGGTAGGTAAAGAGCTGACTCAGGGCGCGCCCGGGATTTGGAAGCACGTCCACGTAGCGAGACATTGGCACTCCGGCCGCCTAGGCAGCGGCGAGGGGCCGCGACGTCAGACGGGGGTTCAGCCCCCGGCGGCCTTGCGAAGCTGCTCGGCCATGTCGGTGCGTTCCCACAGCACGGGGAGGTCGGTCCGCCCGAAGTGGCCGTAGGCGGCCACCTGGCGGAACTGCGGTCTGCTGAGCTGGAGCTTCTCGATGATGGCCCTCGGACGAAGGTCGAAGGCGTCGAGGCAGATCTTGCCGAGCTCGTCATCGGGTATGCTGCCGGAACCGAAGGTGTCGACCCAGAAGCCCATGGGATCGGGCCGGCCGATGGCGTAGGCGACCTGGGTCTCGACACGGTGGGCGAGGCCTGCAGCAACGATGTTCTTTGCAACGTAGCGCATCATGTAGCTGGCGGAGCGGTCGACCTTGGTGGCGTCCTTGCCGGAGAAGCAGCCCCCGCCGTGACGGGCCATGCCGCCGTAAGTGTCCACGATGATCTTGCGCCCAGTGAGTCCGGTGTCGGCGAGGGGGCCGCCGCGCTCGAAGCTTCCGGTGGGGTTGACGAGCACCTCGGTGTCATCGTCCATCATCTCCTGGAGGCAGACCCGGTTGACAACGCGCTCGATGGCGTCGGCCCTGATGCGTTCGTGATCCACGTTCGGGCGGTGGTGTGCGGCTACCACGATTTTGGTGAGGCGCGCGGGCTTGCCGTCCTCGTAGGCGACGGTCACTTGGGTTTTGCCGTCGGGGCGGAGGTAGTCGACCTCGCCGAGTCGGCGGACCTCGGCGAGGCGGCGGGCCATCTTGTGAGCGAGCATGATGGGCATGGGCATAAGCTCGGGAGTTTCGTTGACGGCATAGCCGAACATCATGCCCTGGTCGCCGGCGCCTCCAACGTCCACGCCCAGGGCGATGTCGCACGACTGCTCCTGGAGGGCGGTGAGGACTCCGGATACCTCTGAGTCGAACCCGAACTTGGCGCGAGTGTAGCCTATCTCCTGGATCGTGTGGCGCACCACAGCGGGGATGTCTACATAGCCGCGGGTAGTGACCTCGCCGGCGACGATGACGAGGCCGGTGGTGATGAGGGTCTCACATGCGACGCGGCTGTTCGGGTCCTGCCCCAGCATTGCGTCCAGGACCGCGTCGGAGATCTGGTCGGCCATCTTGTCTGGGTGACCCTCTGTGACCGACTCAGAAGTGAATAGGTAGCTCCCGGTTGCCATTCCGTCGTATCCTCTCGATGTGATCATTCGGTATCTTGGCGTGCAATCTGCGCGTGGAGCACTTCAGCCCATCTGCTTGCGGGCCTCGACAACTGCGGCGATCACGCGCTGAGCGAACTGGGATTTGTCCATCTCGGGCAGCTCGATCTCGCGCCCGCCAGCGAAGAGGAGGCGGCCGGCGTTGCTGTCGGAATCGAACCCGATGTCGGGTCGGGACACGTCGTTGGCGACGATGAGATCGAGGTTCTTCGCCTTCAGCTTCTGCCGGGCCCGTACAAGCACGTCCTCGATTTCGGCGGCGAAGCCCACCAGGAACTGTCCGGGCCGCCTACGCTTCCCGCACTCGGCGAGGATGTCGTCGGTGGGACGGAGCTCGATGGCAAACGCTCCGCCGTCCCTCTTGATCTTGTGCGGTGCAGCCTGCGCGGGTGCGTAGTCGGAGACGGCGGCCGCGGCGATCAGGATATCGGACTGCTCGAACCGCGCGAGCGCGGCGTCGCGCATTTCGCTGGCGGTCTCGACTCGGATCACCTCACATCCGGTCGGCGGCCCGAGGGCAGTCGGTCCCGTGATGAGGAGGACCTGGGCGCCGCGGGCGGCGGCGGCGGCGGCCAGGGCGTATCCCATCTTCCCACTCGAACGGTTCGAGATGAACCGGACGGGATCAAGCGGCTCGCGCGTCGGGCCGGCGGTGACCA
>DAOVEW010000111.1 GCA_030668755.1 Bacillota bacterium
GAATCCGGGAGGCGGAATGCGCAGTCCGCCGGCCAGGCGATCAACTCACGCATGGCCCCGTCCACGGGCGGCAGGTCCAGGAACTTGAGCCGGCGGCACAGATGGAAGAGGCCTGCCTGGCAGAGATCGCAGGAACGGCAGGGGGCGGCAGGATCGAGGACGACGGGGGCGCCTTCTGGGAGATCGGTCTCGTTTCCGTCTGCCACGATGCCGGCAACCTCGTGGCCGGGGACGAAGGGCGCGTCCCAGCTCACGCCGCCGACGTTGCCCTCTGCGTACATGTGCACGTCAGAGGCGCAGATCGTGACTGCGCGGGTCCGGACGAGCACTTCGCCCGGAGCTGGTGTGGGCTCCGGCCGCTCCCCCAGCCTGATGTCACGCGTACCATGCTGCAGAACACAGCGCATATGTGACCGCCTCTCTAGAGGATCTCGGTGGGGCGGCGCGGCTCCCACCAGACGATTACTCCTTGACCGCCCCCAATATGTCCTTCCCCACTCCACAAGCCGGACAGATCCGGTCGCCGGGCAACTGGCCCCAGGGGGCGCCTGGCGAGATGCCGTTGTCCGGGTCGCCCGCCTCCGGGTCGCAGACACAGGGGCGGCGCAGCCTGTGTCCGGCCACAGTATCGGCCGACAAAGGCTGTGTCAACGCTCGGCGGCGCCTGGAGAGAGGCGGGAAGGCCCCACATGGGTCGGCAAGGGCCAAAAGGTGAGGCGGCAGACCGGGGGAGCCTGCCGCCTCGTGGTGGGGTGGGGTTAGCCTTTCACATATGTGGACTCGCCACCACGAGTCTATTTCGTTTCAGGTCGAGGCTCAGTATAGCGACTTCCTGTTGCCGTGTCAAGGGGGGGAGAGAAGAATTTGCCGTTTCGGGCTGGAGGCGGTTCCGCCGGAGATTGTGCTGGAGGGCCTGTCTATCAGCCTTGCCCCCGCCAGCAGCTTGCGTTATACTGAGTAAGGCAACGCTGGAGAGCGCGGAGAGTCCACGCGGCCTACAGGCCGCAAGGAGGCGAGTTCCGTGCGAACGCGCAAACCTGGGGCTTCCGGCAAGAAGTCCAGATGGCAATTGCCGCAGGGGGTGCGCGCAGCCCTTGAGCACATCGTATTGCTGGCCTCGGTCGGGGCCTGCCTGAGTCTCGTCTACCTCCTGTTTGTCGTGCTCTCCGGGGCTCTCGCGTACAACATCATCGGCGGCTCGGCCCTGGAGCAGGTGACGCGGAGCGTCGGCCTGGCGAAGACGATCTTTCTGTGGTCGCTCTGGGTGGTCGTGATCGCCGCGATGATCCGGCACTACCGTACCGAGTCGGTGGCCTACCTGACGATGCTTGTGGGGGGCGCCTGTTGGGCAATTGTGCCCCTTGTTGTCAGAAGCAAGGTCCCCGGAACGAGCGCGCGGGAGCTGATGGTCCTCGGGCAGTCGCTTGTGTCGAGCTTCCAGGCCTCAGGCGGCGCGCTGGTGGTGCTGGGTTTCCTGAGGGTAGCGGTGGGGCGGATCACCGTGCTCGCGTCGCCGACTTACGCCGCCAAGCTCGCCGGGCTGAGCGGCACCGCCAGCGAGATTGCAGCCGAGCGGGCCCTGGAACGGCCGTCACTCATGCGGCAGTGCTGGGAGTTGCACTTTTGCCGCGGCAGCCTGCGTGCTCGCTGTCCGCGATTCCTCGAGGGGGTCTCCTGCTGGAAGAGGAAGAGCGGGTGCTACTGCGATCAGAACCTCGCCAGCCAACTGCTCAGCTCCATGGGCGCGGACACCCGGGTGCAGGTGGCAGAGGAGATGGAAGCGGCGCGGGGCCGCTCTCGCGGGCAGAGAAGCGGCTCTCGAAGCACGGCCTCGAAGGCGCCGTGCGGCCAATGCCCGATCTATCTGGAACACCAGAAGCACAAATATCGGGTCCTGTCCTGGCTCTCATATCCGGCGGCGGCGGCGATCATCGGCCTGACGGTCGGCCACATCGTTGCCGGCTACGAGTGGGTGGAATTCAAGCTGGGCTCCGTGCTCGCCGGGTTCCAAGTGCTTCCACATCCGCTCAGTGATAGGCCGCTACAAGATATCTCGTGGGTGAGCGCCCAGGGCGCGGCCGTGCTGCTAATTGGGGTGCTTCTGGTAGGCATTTTGCTGCGAGTGATCGAGGTGGCGGTCTTCCGCTTCAAACTGTAGGACGCTGGTCCACCGCTCTCAATCCTCCTCCAAGTGGACGCGTGCGTGGTCCTCAACGCCGCCGCACCTCCATGTGGCACGGCCATCCGCAGGAACTGCAATGTGGAGAGAGAACAGTGTTCATCGCGCCGAGGAGAGACCTCGGCCGTCTACATTTCTGGAGGGAGCGACGTGTCCACGATACAGGAATTCCGACTGCCGGGGGTGATCCATTTCGGGTGGGGTGCGGTGCAACGGGTCGGGGAAGAGGCGGCGCGGTTGGGCCGGTGCGCGCTGCTGGTCACGGGCCGCTCTGCAATGAACCGCACAGGCTGGACGAGCCGAGTGCAGAGCATTCTATCGGCCGCCGGCGTGGAGGTGGTGCTGTTCGATCAGGTGGAGTCCGACCCCAGCGTAACGACGGTGGACCGGGCCGCAGGCGCAGCACGTGGGGAGGGCTGCGACCTGGTGGTGGGCCTCGGGGGCGGCAGCCCGATGGACGCGGCCCGTGCCACAGCCGCGATGGCCGCGATGGAGGGTTCGATCGTGGAGTATGTCCGCGGCCGGCCCATCGACCGCCCCGGACTGCCGCTGATCAACATCGCCAGCACGGCCGGCACCGCGAGTGAGGTCACTTCGGTCGCTGTGATCCTGGACGAAGAGAGGAAGCTCAAGGTCGGGGTGAAGAGCCCGTATTGGTTCGCACGCGCGGCGATCACAGATCCGGAGCTGACCCTGACCATGTCGCCCGATCTGACCGCGGCTACGGGCCTCGACTCCCTGACCCATGCCATCGAGTCGTATCTCTCCACGGGCGCGACTCCGCCGAGCGAAGCGCTTGCCCTTCGGGCCGTGGAGCTCATCGGGGGCAGCCTTCGGGAGGCGTTTGCGAACGGCGCCGACAGGCCTGCACGAGAGCGGATGGCACTGGGAAGCATGACCGCGGGTATGGCGTTCGCCAACTCGGGGCTTGGGCTGGTGCACGGCCTGGTGCATCCGCTTGGAGCGCGGTTCGGGCTCGCCCACGGGCTGGCATGCGGGCGGCTGCTGCCGCACGTGATGCGATACAATCGGCCGGCGGCGGAGGACAAGCTTGCCGCGGTGGATCGGGCGCTCACGGGCAAGGAGCGCGGGACGCCGGATGGCGCCATCGCGGCCGTCGAGTCGCTCTTGAGCGATGTGAAGGTGCCGAGCGGCATCGGAGACCTCGACATCCCGCAAGACGAGATGGCAGACCTGGCGAAGGACGGGATCCTGGCGGGGGCCGTGAGGACCAATCCGCGCTCCGTGGGAGAAGAGGACGCGCGGCGGGTGCTGGAGGAGGCGAGACGGGGGTAGCTTTGCCGCCAGGCTCAGCCGGCCTGCTGGAGACGAGCAAGCAGCCGCCGAGCACGGTCGTGGCCGGGCTCGAGTTCGAGCGTCTTCTTAGCGGCCGCGATGGCCTGCTCGCGCTGGTCTAACTTGGCGTGCAAGACGGCCTTCTCATAGTGAACATCCACGAAGTCGGGCTGGATATCGGCTACTCGCTGCAGCTCTTCGAGCGCAAGATCTTCCATGCCTCCCAGCGTGTAGGCGATGGCGAGGTTATAGCGCGCCGAGGCATCGTCCGGGTTCTGGGCGAGAGCCCGCCTTGCGTCTTCGATCATCGCTTCGACAGCGCCCGAGCGGAGGGCCGCGCCGCAGTGGCCGCAGAAGTTCATGCCCTCCTGCACCTCGCGCTCACAGTTCGGACACTTCGCCATCGCCGCGGCTCCCACCCGATCTGGACCCGCCGGCCGCGGGCCCTTAAGCTTCCCCATGGTACCACGGTGCGGCGGGCCAGGCAACGAGGAGGGGGGGGTGGTGACTGATTTCTCTGGTTGCTTTGGATGGCGGGACTCTCCAGGAGGCACATTCCTATGCCGACACGGTCGCGACAAGAATGTCGTTCCTACGGACCCAGACTTTGCAGTCACACCCACGCGAAGGCGCTGATTGACGCCCTCAGAGCGCTGTGTTATGATACGCGCGAGACGGGGCGTAGCTCAGTTTGGCTAGAGCGCGCGGTTCGGGACCGCGAGGTCGGCAGTTCAAATCTGCCCGCCCCGACGTATCGCCGGCATGACCTGTCAGTGCTCCAGGCGACGGCGGCCGCCGCATTCCGGCTGCCGACTTGAGGGTGCTCCCCATCCGACGAAGATAATAGCAGGGCACAATCGCATGACTGCAAGAAGAACTACACGCGCCAGAGCGGCATCGTGGGCACTTCTCATCGCGATATGTGGGCTCGCGACGGCAGGTGGGTGTGGGCGACAGAGTGGTGTGTCCCACCGCAGGATCGATCGGGATCCCAACGTGCTGATCGCTTACGTGGCCTGCGGTCTGGTGCCAACGATCGAGGGGGCGCGCGAGGAGTTCGAGGCCGAGAACACGGGAAAGTCGCTCAGGATCGAGAGCGACGAGCCGTTGAGCTTCGTGCGCCGCATCGAGCAGGGCGAGGTGCCCGACCTGTTGATCTGCCCCGGCGAGGCCGAGATCGGGATGCTGGAACGTCAGGGCTTCCTGGATCGCGGCAGCCGCAAGGTCATCGGGGAGTTCCAGTTGGCCATCGCAGTGCCGGCGGACAGGCCGACGGTCATTGCCAGCGCCAAAGACCTGGCCTCCGCCGGAGTGAAGAGCATCACGATGTCTACGCCCGGGATCAGCTCTCCAGGCACGGATGGACAGCATATGCTGGAGCGGCTCGGCCTGTGGTCGCAGATACAGGGGAAGCTGCTGCTTCGGGAAACCCCCTTCGCGGCGCTCAAGCTGGTGGCTGCCGGAGAGGTGGATGCTGCAATCGTCTATGACCCCTGTGTACGCCTCAGGATTGGCGGCGAGATCCCTCGGGATTCAGTGAGGATCGCGGTCCACATGACCAGCAAGGAAGAGCCGCCGATTCACGCCTATGCAATTGTGCATAAGCGAAGCCCGAACGCGCTGCTTTCGCAGCGGCTGACGCGGATTCTCACGGAGAGCGCGGCAAGCTTCCCGGTTATCCCTTCGGTGCCGGCGGCGGAGGGGGCAACGGAGGACCCGGAGGCGGATCAAGGGGCCGAGCCGGTGCCCTCGCCCTAGGCGCTCGTCTCGGCCGAGCGCATCTGCACTTCCCGCCCTGCCAGCAGCCCGCTCGCCGAGGCCTGGACGAGGCCCCGCGTCACACCCGCGCCATCTCCGACCGCGAACAGATTCGCGATCTTAGTCTCGAGCCTCTCCGTGAGCCGCGGCCGCGCGGAATAGAACTTCACTTCGATCCCGTACAGCAGCGTGTGGCGAGAGCCGATGCCGGGCGCAAAGTGGTCCAGTGCCTCGAGGGCCTCCAGGGCGCTGGAGAGATAGCGGTGTGGCAG
>DAOVEW010000386.1 GCA_030668755.1 Bacillota bacterium
GACCTACAACGTCCTGTTCGCGGAGAAGAATGGCGCAAGCTCCCCGGCGCAGATCGCCGCGTTCGATGATACCTGGCACTGGGATATCGGCTCGCGGGAGGCGTATGAGGAAGTAGTGCGTGGCGGCGGCAGGGTCGGGGCGCTGCTGGCCGCACTGCATGACTTCCTGGGCACCAATGACATGATGGCGTATCTGACGATGATGGCGATCCGGCTGAAGGAGATGCGGCGGGTGCTGAAGGCGACCGGCTCGATCTATCTGCACTGCGACCCGACCGCGAGCCATTACCTCAAGCTGCTGATGGATGCGGTGTTCGGCGCGCAGAACTTCCGGAATGAGATAATCTGGAAGCGCACCCAACCCAAAGGCCACGCCTATACGAGATTCCCCAGCTCGCACGATGTCATTCTGTTCTACGCAAGGTCATCGGAAGCTGACTTCGCACAGCAGTATAAGCCGCACGATCCGGATTATGTGGGCAAGTTCTACAAGTACGAAGAGGCTGAGACGGGGCGGCGATACATGCTTGACAACCTCGCCAATCCGAACAAGAAGCGCCCGCACCTGACGTACGAGTTTCCGCCCGGCAGCGGGATTGTGCGTGTCTGGCGCTGGACGAAGGAGCGGATGACGAAGGCGTGGGAAGAGGGGCGCATCGTGACCCCGCCACGCGGGAAGATCGTCCGCTACAAGCGCTATCTGGACGAAATGCCCGGTGCGCACGTGACCGACATCTGGGATGACATCGAGCGTCTTCACGGCTCACATGCCGAGCGGCTCGGCTATCCCACACAGAAGCCGGAAGCGCTGCTTGAGCGGATCGTCGGAGCATCGAGCAATGAGGGGGAGGTGGTGCTGGATCCGTTCTGCGGGTGTGGGACGACTATCACCGTCGCCGAGCGGCTGCACCGGCGCTGGATCGGGATAGACATCACCCACCTGGCGGTCAATCTGATGAAGGTGCGGCTGCATGATACCTTCGGGCCGGACCTGCAGCCCTATGAGGTGATAGGGGACCCGAAGGACACCGGAAGCGCCAGAGCCCTCGCCGAGCAGAACCGCTATGAGTTCGAGTACTGGGCGCTCGGACTGGTGGAAGCGAGTCCGACCGATGACCGGAAGAAAGGCGCGGACAAGGGCGTGGACGGGAATATCTACTTCTTCGACGATGATTCGGGCAAGCCCAAGCGCATTATCGTGCAGATCAAGAGCGGGCACGTGACGCGGAATCAGATCGGAGACCTGTGGGGCGTCATGGACCGGGAGGAGGCGCAGATGGCCGCCTTCGTCACGCTCGAGACTCCCACCGCGCCGATGAAGAAGGAGGCGGCGGAAGCGGGGTTCTATCAGCCGCCGGGGGTGCTGCCGCAGGTGCCGAAGATACAGATAATCACCATCGCTGAGTTGCTGGAGGGGAAGACGCTGGAGTACCCACGCTTCGCGCCCGATACGTTCAAGAAAGCGCCCCGGCGGAGCAAGCGGAAACGGAAGAAATAGATGCGCCAGGGGCGAAGGTGCGCTCGCGCAAGGGAAGACAAAAGGGTGACAGGAGGCTGACAGGAGCTATCATGGAGAAGCTGCGAGTCGGACTGGTAGGAGCAGGCGGGCGCGGAAGAGCTCATGCCAATGCCATCGCCAATGCACCGAATATCGAGTTCGTCGCCGTGTGCGACCTCGATGCTACCGCCGGTGAAGAAGTCGCCGAGCAGTATGGGAGCGAGTACATTGCGAATACCTCGGAGCTGTATGCGCGTGATGATATTGCGGCGGTCGGTATCTGCGTGCAGACGCCGAGCCATCATAAGATGGCGATGGAGGCGCTAGAGGCCGGGCGGCATCTCGTCACCGAGAAGCCGATGGCGGCCTCGCTGAGCGAGGCGAAGGAAATGGTAGCGGCTGTCGCGGAGGCCGGCGTCGTGGCGGCGCTCTCGTACCAACTGCGCTTCGGGCCGGTGTATGCGAAGATGAAGGAGCTGTGTGAGGAGATCGAGCCGCTGCAGATATTCTTCGCGCGGCAGCGGGGGATGCTGGTGGATAAGTACATGTCGCCGGAACCGTTCGACGGGATCATGGACTTCATCAGCCATGACATTGATATGGTCCCGTTCCTGGCAGGGAGGAAGCCGACGGCGCTGCTGGCCTCGCTGCAGCGGGATACGTGGGGCAACGCCGGGGCGATTGAAGTCGCCAGTGTGCAGATCGAATTCGGGAGTGGTGATGATAAGATCGTCGGGTGCATCTCGTCTTCGATGGGCGGAGCGGGGATGCCGGAGCGGCTGGATGTCGTCGGCAGGAACGGTATCGCGCGCAAGGAAGGGAACTCCATCTATCTCGCGGCGGGGCCGAACCCGCCGAATCCACCGGAGGGAGCGCGGCCACCAGACCCGTGGTGCATGTGCTTCGAGGGCGAGGCGCGGGACTTCACCTGCGATCTGTATGAGCACTGGGCGGCGGCGGCGCTGGATGCGGAGGTCCCAGTCGCGCCGGCGGCATCGTATGAGGACGGCTACAATGCGCTGCTGCTGACGCTGGCGATCGTCGAGTCGGGAACCAGCGGCGAGAAGATTGAGCTGGAGGAGTTTGCGGCGGCTCAAGGGTAGCCTGGTCTGTTCGAGAATATGCCCGGAGGAAAGCAAGTGTGATGATGCGCCCGGGATACCTCATACCATTGGTGTGTCTGCTGTTGTGCG
>DAOVEW010000364.1 GCA_030668755.1 Bacillota bacterium
CGTAGTGGGAGGGTTCCATGGTGTAGGTGCCGCGCCCCTGCGTGATGTTACGCAGAGCAGTGGCATATCCAAAGCTGGTAGCAAGAGGGATGAGCACGTCAATCGTCTCGGTCCGCCCCGGCGAAGCACTGATCGCCGTCACACGCGCGCGGCGGCTGTTCAGGTCGGAAAGCACGTCGCCCATCCGCTCTTCGCCACAGACGACCTCCATCCGCATGATCGGCTCCAGAAGCTCCGGCCCGGCCTTGCGCAGCGCCTCGCGCAGCGCCTCGGAGGCGGCCATCTTGAAGGCCATCTCCGAGGAATCGACCTCATGGGTCTGTCCGCCGACGAGCGCCACCTCGATGTCCACCACAGGATAGCCCCCCATGATCCCGCTTTCGCAGCTCTCTCGCACCCCGGCCTCCACGGCACCGACGAACTCCTTGGGCACCTGACTGCCCTTGGTCCGGTCGGCAAAGACAACCCCGGTGCCCCTCTCCTGCGGCGCCACCTGCAGGGCAACGCGAGCGAACTGGCCGCGGCCGCCGGTCTGGCGTATGTGGGTGCCCTCGGTCGTCGCAGTCGCGCCGATCGTCTCGCGAAACGCAACCTGCGGCCGACCCACATGGGCCGCCACGTTGAACTCGCGCCGGAGCCGATCCGTGACGATATCCAGGTGAAGCTCGCCCATACCGGAGATGATAATCTGCCCACTGTCGGGGTCCGTATGGAAACGGAACGTGGGATCCTCTTCCGACAGCACGCCGAGTGCCTCGACGAGCTTGACCTCTTCGGCCTTCGTCTGCGGCTCCACTGCGACCGCAATGACCGGAGACGGGAACTTGATGTCCTCGAGCAGCACCGCCGCGTTCTGGTCGCAGAGCGTGTCGCCCGTGCTGGTGAGGTCCAGGCCGATCGCGGCGACGATCTCGCCCGAGAGCGCCTCCTGGAGGTGCTGCCGGCGATTCGCATGCATGCGAAGCAGACGTCCGATGCGCTGAGACGTCTGCTTGGTCGAGTTGTAGACAGTGGCGCCTCGGGGCAGTCGCCCCGAGTAAATACGCAGGTAGACGAGCTTTCCGACGTTGCGGTCTGCGGCGAGCTTGAAGGCCAGCGCCGCAAGCGGCGCGTCATCGTCGGGCGGGCGAGCCACCGCCTTGCCGGTGTGGGGGTCGCTTCCCTGCACTGCGGGCACTTCGAGCGGGGAGGGGAGGTAGTCCACAACCGCATCCAGCAGGGGCTGGACGCCCTTGTTGCGGTAGGATGCCCCGCACAGAACCGGCACCATCATATATCGTATCGTGCCCCGCCGGAGCCCCTGGCGGATCTCGTCTTCGGAGAGGTCCTCTCCGTTCAAGTACTTCGCCATCAGCTCTTCGTCCGTCTCGGCGCAGGCCTCGAGCAACGCCTCCCGGAAGCGAAGCGCGAGGGGCGCTATGCCCTCCGGGATCGGCTCTTCGGTGAACTCGCGCCCCTCTTCGTCGAGGTAGACGATTGCCTTCATACGGATGAGGTCGATGACGCCTCGGAAGTCCGCTTCCTGTCCGAGCGGGAGCTGGACGGCGACGGCACGGCATCCGAGGCGCTCTCGCATCGCGTGGAGAACGCGGTGGAAGTCCGCGCCGGTGCGATCCATCTTGTTGACATACGCGATGCGCGGCACGCCGTACTTGTCGGCCTGCCGCCACACGGTCTCGGACTGAGGCTGCACTCCGGCCACTGCGCAGAACAGAGCAACGACACCGTCGAGGACGCGCAGGCAGCGTTCTACCTCGACGGTGAAGTCTACGTGGCCCGGGGTGTCGATGATGTTGACACAATGATCGCGCCAGTAGCAGGTGGTCGCGGCAGCCGTAATCGTGATGCCGCGCTCCTGCTCCTGCGCCATCCAGTCCATCGTCGCGGCGCCTTCGTCCACCTCGCCCATCCGGTGGACCCGCCCGGTGTAGAACAGGATCCTCTCGGTGGTAGTGGTCTTGCCGGCGTCAATATGCGCCGCGATACCAATATTACGCGTCTTGTCGAGCGAAAACTCGCGCGCCATAGGTCATCGACTTCTCTTGCAGTGGTCGTTCGGAAGCCGGCAGCGACTTCCTAAAACTGCCCACGCGGGGCCACCCTCCGGATCTGCGCAGGGCAGCCCCGGCCGTCGATGGCCTAGGCTCCCCAGCCGCCCGCCCGGAGGCGGGCGCCTCCGAACTACCACCTATAGTGAGCGAAGGCCCGGTTGGCTTCCGCCATCCTGTGGGTATCCTCTCGCTTTTTTACCGAAGCCCCCTGTCCCGAGGCGGCATCGACTATCTCGGCCGCCAGCTTCTCCCGCATCGTGCGCCCAGGACGGGCCCGAGCGCTGGAAACCAACCAGCGAAGCGCCAGCACCAGCCGGCGGATGGGGCGCACCTCCATAGGCACCTGGTAGGTTGCGCCGCCGACCCGCCGCGGTCGCACTTCGAGCGTCGGCAGAATCTTCCGCATGGCCTGCTCGAACGTCTCCAGCGGATCCTTGCCGGTGCGAGAGGCAACTTCCTCCATGGCACCGTACACGGTCCGCTCGGCCACGCTCCTCTTGCCTCGGCGCATTACCTGGCTGATGAGCCGGGACATAAGACGGCTTCTGTAGACAACATCCGGCCGCGGTATCCGACGCGCGACCGGTCCCTTCCTCGGCATCGACTTTATCTCCCTAAGTATCAGGCCAGACCCACACGGCCTCCTGTCATGCTTCCACTTGTGTCGCGCCTCTGTTCTGTGGCCAGAACCGGCGCTATTGGCGGGGCCTCTTGCTCCCGTAGCGGGAACGAGCGTTCCTTCGCTCCTCCACCCCGGCCGTG
>DAOVEW010000396.1 GCA_030668755.1 Bacillota bacterium
GTGACGAGGCGGGATCTCAGAGCTGGGCGGTCGACCGCGGGCTGCGGCTGCTGCCGCCGGAGGGCGGTGTGGTGGCCTTGCACGGTGTCGGCGGCCACTGGGACGAAGTGACAGATCGCGAGTATCGAGGCACGCTGGAGGTGCGCCGCGACAGAGTCGGCGGGCTCACGGTGGTCAACGTGGTTGGCATTGAGACGTACCTGCGCGGGGTTGTGCCGTCGGAAATGCCTGCTACCTACCCTTTGGCAGCCCTCAAGGCGCAGGCGGTGGCCGCGCGGGGCCAGGCCCTGATCAAGGCCGGACGCCACCGGTCCGAGGGCTTCGACCTATGCGCGGGACAGCACTGTCAAGTCTATGGTGGCGCGACCAGTGAAGCTGCAAGCACTGACCGAGCGGTCGCGGAAACCCGGGGCGAGGTACTGGAGTACGAGGGGAGACTCGCCGATACACTCTACTCGTCGAACTGTGGAGGGCACACCGCCAACAACGAGGACTACTGGCCAGGCCAGAAGCCCGTGCCATACCTTCGAGGTAGGCCGGACTTCGACCCTGAGCGAGTGGCCCTCGAGTTCCCGCTTTCGCAGGACGATCTCGAGCTCTATCTCAAGTATGCGCCGCCGGTGAACTGCAATCAGCCGCGGTATGCAAGTTCGAGCAAGATACGCTGGTGGTCGGTCATGCCGCGGAAGGAGCTGGCGAAGGCGATATGCCAGACAGTCGGCGACTTTGGAGAACTGCTCGACCTCCGTGTAACGGAGCGCGCAGACTGCAGCATGGCGCGGGAACTCACCGTGATCGGTTCCCGCAGGCTCTACAAAGTGCGCGGGCCGGCCGAGATCCGGCGCGTGCTGGGAGGCCTCAACTCGGCAACTTTTGCGGTCTCTGCGGTCAGAGAACGAGACGATCTGCCGGCAGCATTCGTCATCTGGGGAGCCGGTTGGGGACACCAGGTCGGCATGTGCCAAGTAGGTGCGGCTGGCCTTGCTGATGCGGGATGGGACTACCGGGAGATCTTGTCGAAGTACTACCTGAGATGCCGGATTGCGCGACGCTACTAGGAGGCCATCGTGTCTACAGGAAAGATAGCCGACCTGCAGCCAGGCCAAGCAGTCCGCGGGCGGTTCCTCGTGGCCCGCAAGGAGCTGCGCGAGGCGAGAACGGGCAAGAAGTTCCTCGACCTGACGCTCATGGATCAGAGCGGTCGTCGGGTCATTGCGCGGCTCTGGCAGGAGGCGGAGTCGGCTGCGGGCGCGTTCGAGCAGGGAAGCGTGATTGCAGTTGAGGGAGCGGCGGAGACCTTCCGCAACGAGCTTCAGCTTCGCCTGCACCAGATACGCGTCGTGCCGCCCGAAGAGGCGGATCCGTCCGCGTTCCTGCCCCGCAGCGCGAAGGACATCGACGCGCTGGAGCATCGGATTGCAGAGGCCGTGCGGTCGGTATCGAACTCTCACCTCAGCGAGCTGCTGCTGAGCTTCTTTCGGGACGAAGGATTCAGCGAGCGCTTCCGCACGGCACCCGGAGCAAAGACCCTTCACCACGCCTATATCGGCGGCCTGTGCGAGCATACCGCTGAGGTCGTCGAGCTCTGCACGAAGGTGGCTGACATGTTCCCCGAGCTCGACCGCGACCTGCTGTTGACCAGCGCCATATTGCACGACGTCGGCAAGACGGAGGAGCTGACCTGGCAGACTGCTTTCGACTACAGCGACGCGGGACAGCTTCTTGGGCATCTCGCCCTCGGAGAGCGAATGGTGCGCTCCCACGCCGATCAGATCGAGGGGTTTCCGGAGGAGCTGAAGCTGCGGCTGAGCCACATGATCCTCAGCCATCATGGAGCCGCGGAGTTCGGCTCGCCCAAGCTCCCTATGACTGCGGAGGCCATAGCGCTCCACCACGCCGAAGATCTCGATGCCAAGGTCAACATGTTCCTGGGCCAGATTGCAGCGGCGCGAGAGCAGGGACGCCCGTGGACCGACCGCCACTTCCTGCTCAAACGGTCTCTCTATGTCGGAGAGGCGGGGAAGGCCGAGCCTCCGCCGGAGGGCGCAGGGAATGCGCATTAGCTACTCGCGATTTTCGACATATCAGCTCTGCCCCCAGCAGTACAAGCTCCAGTACGTTGACCGCGTGCCGGTACCAACAGCGCCGGCGCTTCACTTCGGCGCCTCCGTACACGAGGCACTGAACTTCATGTACCACCCGCGCCATCTGCGGCGCCCGGAGCTGGACCAGGTGATTGAAGCATTCGTCCGGGCATGGCGCGCTCGGGAGCAGGAAGTCTCAGAGGAAGATCGCCAGGCCTACTTCGACGAGGGCATACGCATGCTCACGCGCCACTACGAGCGGCACGCAGCTCCGGAGGAGGGGCGGACGACGGCTGCCACCGAGCAGTTCTTCAACATACCCTTCGGGGACGGGCACACGCTCACGGGACGCATCGACCGCGTCGACGTTCTGCCGGACAACCGGCTGGAGGTAATCGACTACAAGACGAGCCGCCGGATGCCTCCGCAGAAGGATGTCGAGAACAACGCGCAGCTCGCCATCTATCGGATGGCTGCCGACCAGCTCTATCCGGGACGACAAGTAACCACAATACTGCTC
>DAOVEW010000243.1 GCA_030668755.1 Bacillota bacterium
CCTGCGTGCGTTCAATGGGAGCCCGGCGTTCACGGCTTGCCAAAGGCGATACCCCGGCACACGGCGATATGCGATATAATCTCCGTGTGGCGTTTCTCAAGCACAGCGCAAGGTGTAAAGGATGAGGCGCGGCCGCACGCTGCGAGATATCGTCTGGTGGGTGCTCCGCATCGTCAACCTATCGCTGCTGTTTGCGATTGCGGGGTCGGCCGGGCTGCTTGTGGGGACCTCTTCCGGGATCGCGGTACTGATGCCCAGGGCGCGCGATCTGGGTGACATCCAGCCCGGCCTGCAGTCCCGGGTGCTGTCCTCGGACGGCGAGCTGCTGTACGCAGTCGCGACCGAGCACCGCGAGTTCGTCCAGCTCGAGAAGATCCCCCGGGCGCTGAAGGAAGCAGTCATCGCGGTTGAGGACCGCGAGTTCTACGCGCACGTCGGAATCGATCCGCGCGCCATCTTGCGCGCCGCCAAGGCCGACCTGCTTGCGGGGCGGGCCGTGCAGGGCGGCAGCACCATCACGCAGCAGTTGGCCCGCAATGTCTACCTCACGCGGACGCGCACGCTGGCACGCAAACTCGCGGAAGCCGTGCTCGCTCTCCAGCTCGAACGGGCGTACACGAAGCCGGAGATCCTCGAACTCTACCTGAACCAGATCTACTTCGGAGAGGGCGCCTACGGGGTGCAGCTTGCCGCTAAGACGTACTTCGGGAGGGACGTGTGGGACCTCGATCTGACCGAGTGTGCCCTGCTGGCCGGGCTGCCGAAGCGACCCGAGTACTACTCGCCGTTCAAGGACGAGCAGCGCGCAATCGAGCGGCGGAATCTAGTCGTCTCCCTCATGGCGGAGGAAGGCTACGTCAAACCGGACGAAGCCGAGAAGGCCCGAAGAGCCGACTTGAAGCTGGCCGAGGACCGGAGGCCGCTCGGGGTCACGAACTTCCGAGCGCCTTACTTCACGAACTACGTGATGCGGGAGATAGTGGGGAGGTACGGGCCGGACGCGCTCTACAAAGGCGGATTGACCATCCATACCACGTTGAACCTTGAGGTGCAGGAGGCGGCCGAGGAAGCCGTCGCGTGGGGGATCGAGCGCGCAGAGAAGTGGGGGTTCAATGTAGACCAGATTGCGCTCGCGGCGGTGGACGTCCGAACCGGTGCGGTAAAGGCGATGGTTGGCGGGGTGGACTACACGGAGAGCCAATTCAACCGTGCCGTTCAGGGCGGACGTCAGGCCGGATCGGCATTCAAGCCTTTCGTGTATACGGCGGCATTCGAGCAAGGCTATACGCCCGACAGCATAGTGGAAGACTCGCCGGTGACCTATCCCGCGGAGCCGGGCAAAGAGTGGAGCCCGAAGAACTACGACCGGGAGTTCCACGGGGAGGTCACGTTCCGGGAGGCCCTGGCGAAGTCGTACAACGTGGCCACAGTGAAGGTGGCCGACATGATCGGCATCACCTGTGTCAGGGATACGGCGGAGCGCATGGGCATCTTCCACCAGATGGAACCGTATCTGCCGCTGGCCATCGGCTCCTGCGATGTGACGCCGCTGGAGATGGCTTCGGCCTACGCTGTGTTCGCCACCCGCGGAGTGCGCGCCGATCCGTTCGTGATCCGGAAGATTGAGGATGCCGAGGGCCGCACGCTCGAGGAGCGTACCGTGCAGACGTGGCGAGCACTTAACAGAGGCGTGGCCGAAGACATGGTCGACGTGCTCACCGAGGTAGTACGAAGCGGCACGGGCGCGGCGCAGTCGTACCTGTTGAGGAAGTTCCCCGTGGCGGGCAAGACGGGCACGTCCAGCAAGTACATTGACGCTTGGTTCGTGGGCTTCACCGATGAGCTGAGCGTTGCCGTGTGGATGGGTAACACGGAGGTGAAGAGCACCTCCAACCGATGGGGAAAGGGGGTGTCTGGAGCTACGCTGCCGGCGCCGGTCTGGGCGCGCTTCATCCGGAAAGCCCATCCCATCGTGACCGCGGCGCGGCTGGAGGAGCCGCCGCTCCATGTGATAGAGGTTGACCCGACGGAGCAAGGGTCGCTCGAGGCGCCCGAGCCGCCGGGCCAGCCACCCGCCGGCACCGAACCGGAACCGAGCGCGCAGGAAGAAGAGGCCCGTCCGAAGCGGGTGACCAAGCAGATCTGTCCGGTGTCCGGGCTGCTGGCGGGACCGTACTGCCCCGAGGTAGTGCCGGTGACATACGACATCGAGTCGGGAGCGGAGCCGCCCGAGGAAACGTGCAACATCCATACCGCGCCGCCTGAGGTGGAGGGGAAGCCGCGCCCGCCGGAGGAGTCTGCGGCGCCGGAGCGGTCGAGCGAACTGGTGACACTGCCGATCTGCGCGATAACGGGGAAGATCGCCACTGCCCGATGTCCCATCGTGAAGAACCAGACCTTCCGTGTGGAGGATGCCCCGACGGAGACGTGCGACCGCCACGCCCGGCACTAGTGGGGCCAAGGTCTCTCGAGAGGGCAGCCAATGACGCGAGCGCTTCGGATCGGACGCATATTCGGCATTAGCATAGAGATCGACTACACGTGGTTCATCATCTTCTTCCTCGTGGCCGCCGGGCTGTCGAGCGACTGGTTTGCCAAGCATCTGCCAAATCTGTCCCTCGGGGCGCGCTGGCTGATCGCCGCCCTGACGACCCTGCTCTTCTTTGCGAGCGTCCTCCTGCACGAGCTCTCTCATTCGCTGGTGGCGATCCGGAATGGGCTCAACATCAGCGGCATCACGCTGTTCCTCTTCGGCGGCGTCTCCAAGATGACGGACGAGCCGAAGTCCGCGGGAGCCGAGTTCAAGATCGCGATCGTGGGTCCCGTGACGAGCATGCTTCTGGCAGCCATCTTCCTGATTTCGGCGCGCGCTCTCAAGGCGGCGCCGGCCGGCAACGTGTTCGCGCCGGTGTTCATGTGGCTCGGCTATGTGAATGGGATGCTGGCAGTGTTCAACCTGCTGCCCGGCTTTCCGCTCGACGGCGGACGGGTGCTGCGTGCTGGCCTGTGGAAGGCGCTGATGAGCCTCTCGGAGGCGACGCGGATCGCAGCCACGTTCGGGCAGGGGCTGGGAATCCTCATGATCATCGGCGGCATCTTCCTGTTCTTCAGCGGGGCCGGGCTGGGCGGACTCTGGCTGGCATTCATCGGCTGGTTCCTGATCCAGGCTGCCCAGTCCAGCTATCAGCAGCTCGTGCTGCGGCAGGCGCTGTCCGGAGTACCGGTCTCCACGGTCATGACCGAAGAGGTTGATTGGGTGCCGGCCGATACCGCGCTGGATCGGGTGGTGCACGAGTACATCATGGGGCGCAACCACCCCGCGTTCCCCGTCCTGGACGGCGATCAGGTGCTTGGCCTGCTCTGCCTGAACGATATCAGGAAAGTGCCGCGTGAGAAATGGCACTGGACGACGGCGCGCGATGCCGTGCCGGAGCTGACGAACCAGTTCACGATCGCCCCGTGGACAGACACATGGGACGCGCTGATCAGGATGACTGCCGAGAACTGCGGCCGGCTGCTGGTGCTGGAGAACGGGCGGCTTCGCGGCATCGTCAGCCGCACGGACATCATGCGGCTCATGAGGACGCGGCTGGAGTTGGGGGTCTAGGTCAGGAGAGGCAACCGCCAAACCAGGGGCGGAGGCC
>DAOVEW010000318.1 GCA_030668755.1 Bacillota bacterium
AAAGAAGGCAAGGAGAAGATTCACCGTCTCTTCCCCAAGCCTCGCCGCCCGCTCGGCGGCGGCCTGGCCATCATGTTGGCGGCCACCGCCGGGCTTCTCCTGGTCCCGGTCGTCTGGGGCCGCGCGCCGGAGCCAGCGGCATTCTGGGTGCTCGGCATTTCCTGGTCTTACGGCCTCATCGGCCTCGTCGACGACCTGCGGAAAGCGCGGGGCCGCGGCTTGCGGGACCGTTGGAAGCTGCTGCTCCAGCTCGTCGCCGCGTTCGCTTTTGGGTTTCTCATCTGGTTCCTGGGCGGCAAGCATGAGGTGCGCCTACCATTTGCGGCTTTCCCCGTCGATTTCGGCGTCTTCTACATCCCCTTCGTCGCGCTGGTGATCCTGGCGGCCTCGAACGCCGTGAATCTCTCCGACGGAATCGACGGCTTGGCCGGCGGCGCGGCCGCAATCAGCCTGCTGGGGCTCGCCGGCCTCGAGCTCATCGACCCTACGCGCGCAGTCCATCTGACCTGCTGGCCGCTGCTCGGCGCCGTGCTCGGCTTCCTCGTCTATAACTTGCCGCCCGCGCGCCTCCTCATGGGCGACACGGGCGCGCTGGGGATCGGTGCGGCACTGGGCGCGCTGGCGATCTTCGCCCATGCTGAGTTCTGGTTGCTCCTGCTCGGTGCGCCCTTCGTCGTCAACGCGGCCTCCGTCCTCGTACAGATGGGAGCCGTCCGCGGCCTCTGGCGCGTCTTGAAGCCGCTCCGTCATCAGAAGACAGAGGCCGCGCGCCCGTTCCTCTGCACACCCCTCCACCACCACTTCCAGTGGCTGGGATGGAGCGACTGGCGCGTGCTTGCTCTCTACTGGGGCTTCGGCGCCGTCATGGCAGCGCTCGCCCTCGCGGCACCGGGCTCGGGGCTCCTCTGGCTGCTCGGGCTGACAGCCATCCTCGCCTTCCTGCTGGGTGCCGCCGTACAGAAGGGGCTGCGCGGCAGCTACTTCCTCGGCCTGCTGCCGCGACCGGACCAGCCCGACGTTGTCGCGCTCTTCCGCGGACTGCCCATCGAGCTGGCAGCGTGGCCGCTGTACCGGGTTCATTCGGACACCAGCATTACAGAAGGGATGCTCGTCGGCGCCACGGCAGAGAGCATTCTCTGGCGGCCGATCACAGAGATAGAGGCCCATGTCATCCTGGGCAAGATCTACGCCGACCAGAGACTGTTCGACGAGGCGCTGCGGGAGTGGGAGCAGGTTCCGATCAGGAACCTGCTGCTGCGTCCGAGTGTGACGCTCCAACTCGCCCGCATCTACTATGGCCGGGAGCGGCTGCTGGAGGCGATCAAGCTGTGGGAGCAGTTGCCGGCATCGCGCCTCGCCGACATGCCGAACCTCCGCGAGGTCGTACGCAGCGCGAAGCTGCGGCTGGCGGATCTCGCCAGCAAGTCCCACCGGCAGGGCATGCGCGTGCTCGCCCACAGCCAGCGCACCGGCGAGACACCCGAGCGACTGGAGAACTACCTCACGGCCGCGCGGCGTCTCAACCAGGACCTCTTGTCACTGCTCCTCTACGAGCGGGACAAGCTCCGCGGCCTTCCCGCCGACCCGCGTGCGGCGCGGGCTCGGCGCGAGCTTCTCCACCGCACCCGCAATGTTGTCCTCCAGCGCATTCAAGAGCTCGACGAAGCCCTGGCGCAGCTCGTCCGCACCACTCCGCCTCCGGCACCGGCGCCCGCCGCGCATGGCGACGACGCTGCGCACCGCGCCGCCCAGGAACTTGACCTCGAGCGCGAGGAACTGATTGCTCTGCTGGCGGCCGCCGGCGAAGGGCAGCCCCGCATCACCCAGGCCGCTGTCCACCCCAAGGCATCTCGCAATACGGTCTACCGCCTCAATCTGGTGTGGCCAGACGGGGGGCCGGCGAGCGTCATCGCCAAGCGGTATGCAGCCGACCGTATTGCGTTCTTTTCCGCCTGCTATCGCCGCGAGAGGGGAGTGCTGGAGCGCCTACACAGGTATGGTTGTGCGGTGCCACGCGTCTACGGCGGGCAACTGCGCGACGACCAGGCCGTGTTGATCATGGAAGACCTGGGAGACGAAACTCTGGCAGAGCGCCTCGAGGCGTCGGACGACGCGGTCAGCCGGAACTGGCTCCGCTCTGCTGTCAGCGCTCTTGTCGCGCTTCACAGTACGGCCCGCAGCCACCTCCCCGAGCTAACCGCCGAGATACGAAAGATAGACAAGGAAACGCTCGGCGCCACCTACCACTACAATGCTCTGCGCATCGCGCTCGAACGGATCGCTGATCTCGCCGACACAGCGATTGAGGGCCGCGACTGGGATCGGATCGCCGACCAAGGGAGGCCCCTCGTAGACTACCTATGTGAGCGACCGGCCGGGTTCATCCACTTCGAGTTCACGCCTCACCATCTGCTCGTCACCCGATCCGGCCTGCACATCTTCGACTTCGAGCAGGCGACGATCGGGCCCGCCGAGTTCGACCTCGCCGCGCTGCTGGCACAACCCGAAAGCGACACCGGCCCAGCCGGCTGGGAGGAGATGGTGGAGCAATACGCCCTGCTCGCCTCCGAATCGGGGCTCCCGGTCGCCGGATCGCGCCAGCTCTCCCGCGGCGTCGCCTACGCCGCGCTGTTCAAGTGCCTCGTCTACGCGGGGGCCAGCGCGAACTTCCTCGGTAAGTTCGGCGGCGAACACCATCTCCAACGGCTTCACTACTACCTCGACAAGTGCCAGGCAATCATGTACCAGTGGCCGCCTCTTCGTCCGCTGGGGTTACTGCTCGCGCCGCGCTTCCGAGCCGCGCGGGAGGCGGCCCCCCACCGCCAGGGCCGTTTTCCGCGGTCCCGGTAGTGTCAATGCTTGTGCTTGAATCCGGGTAGAGGTTTGCAGCCCCACTGGATGTTGACGTGTGCGACGGCCCGCAGGTGCTTGCGGTAGTCCGTGGAGCACAGCACCGCCCCCGCCGGCTCGACAGGACTTCTCGCTCAAAGCCGCTGAGTCCCTGCATGGGTGCAGCGCTCCTTTCTGTTGTCTGCGCTCAATACCCAACAGTGAAGTGCTACACCCTCCGTA
>DAOVEW010000129.1 GCA_030668755.1 Bacillota bacterium
CGGGCCAGGACGACCCCGAAGAGAAAGGAGACTGCGACTGCGCTTAGTGACTCGCCCATGAACTGTATTCCCGCGGCCGCCCCGGTCACGAGTACCGGAAGATCAAGCGGTAGATGCCGACACCAATCTCATCGCGATCGTGCAGCAGCTCCTCGCCAATGACCGGCTCGCGATTGAGTATCGTGCCATTGGTGCTGTTCAGGTCGCTCAAGAGGAATTGGTTGCCCTCTTTGCGGATTCGCGCGTGCCGCCGCGATACAGTGCTGCTGGGCAGGGAGATCGCACAGTCGGGGTTGCGGCCGATCTCGGTGGTCTCTTCTTTCAGCTCGGCGGCCTGGGCGACGCGCTCTCCCGATGGGTCAAGCACCCAGATGCGGGCGCGACGGGCGATTGCCTCCTCGGGGCGCTCGTCCAATAGGCGGATGATCAAGGTGTCGTCGTTGACCTCGGAGGAGCCGTCTGCCCCGGCCATCGGGTAGCCGCAGTGCTTGCAGAAGCGGCTCTCCTCATCGTTCGTCCGGTCGCAGCGCGGGCAGCGAGGCATGCCACTCTCCTGGGCTCCCCGAGAGCATTCTAGGAGTCGGAATCGGCCCTGTCAACCGAGGTCGGCCGCCGGAGCGCCGCACTCGATGAGCACGCAGCAGAGTGAGGGCAGGCCACAGCGGCGCCACATAGAGACCTCGCCGGCGCAGAGCGGGCCAGCCGCGATCAGGACGAGTCCACCCCCCACTCTCCCAATCCTCTCACTCGCAGGGTTGCCCTACGGAGCGAACGTGGCCGCTCCCGTCTCGACGAACTGCGCCACGCTTTCGGCAATTGCATTCGGTTCGAGCCCAACCTCCGCCAGAAGCTCGGAGCGGGCTCCATGCTCGACGAACGTGTCGGGCAGCCCCAGGGAGAGCACTGGGACTGGGATGTGTGTCGCGTGGAGAAGCTCGGAGACGGCGCTGCCAAAGCCGCCTGCGACAGCGTTGTCTTCGAGAGTCACGACTCGGCCGCACTGCCGAGCCAGCTCGCAGATGAGATCGGCATCGAGAGGCTTGGCGAACCGCACATTCGCGACTGCCGCAGCGATGCCTCGCTTTGAGAGGAGACAGGCCGCCCTGACGGTTGGCCCGACCATGGTGCCAATGGCAAGCAATGCCACTGTATCTCCCTCCCGCAGCAGCTCGGCCCGTCCGACCGGCAGGGGCGCAACTTCGCCCTCGGGCGGGTTGGTGCCCTCCCCTCTTGGGTACCGAATCACGGACGGCCCATCGAGGGCCATCGCTGTGTGCAGCATGGCCGCCAGCTCGCAGAGGTCCTTGGGCGCCATGACCGTCAGACCAGGCACGTGGTGCAGGTAGGAGAGGTCGAAGGAGCCGTGATGAGTGGGTCCGTCCTCGCCAACCAGGCCGGCGTGGTCCAGCGCTAGAGTCACCGGCAGGCGCGGCAGCGCCACATCGTGGATGATCTGGTCGTAGGCGCGCTGGAGGAACGTCGAGTAGATGGCGGCGACGGGGCGCATCCCGTGAGCGGCCAGTCCGGCGGCGAAGGTGACGGCGGTTTGCTCTGCCATCCCGACGTCGAAGAACCGTTCCGGGAAGCGCTCGGCGAACTCCTGAAGCCCAGTGCCGACCTTCATGGCAGCGGTGATTGCGACCACACGCGGGTCGCGCTAGGCCAGCGCGACCAAGGACCCGCCGAAGACGAGGGTGTAGGAAAGTCCAACAGAAAAATTGCGCGGCTCCCCGGTCTCGACGTCGAAGGCGGGAGTCCGGTGCCACTTGGCCGCGTCGTTCTCCGCCGGCACATACCCCCGGCCCTTCTGCGTGATGATGTGGATGAGAACGGGGCGCTGCAGAGAGCGCGCCTGCCTCAACGTGTCGATCAGCGTGGGCAGCGCGTGTCCGTCGATCGGGCCCAGGTAGGTGAAGCCGAGCTCCTCGAAGAGCATTCCTGGGAGCAGGAGTTGCTTGATTCCGTCCTTGAACCGGTCCACGGCCTCGAGGATGCTCTCGCCGAGGGGAAGCTTAGAGGCCATGGTCTCGAAGTCCGACTTCGCTCGGAGGTAGTGAGGGTCCAGCCGAAGCTTGCTGAGGTACGCGGAAAGGCCGCCGACATTGGGAGAGATGGACATCTGGTTATCATTCAAGACCACGATGAGCGGAGTGTCGAGCTGGCCCCCCAGGTTCAGTGCCTCGAAGGCCATACCGCCCGTCATCGCCCCATCTCCTACCACGGCGACCACTGAGTGGTCCTCGCCAGCCAAATCCCGTGCCTTCGCCATGCCCAGCCCGGCGGCGATGGCCGTGCTCCCGTGTCCCGTATCGAAGGCGTCGTGCTCACTTTCGCTTCGGCGTGGGAATCCGGAAATGCCGTCCGCTCGCCGCAGGGTCTCGAAACGGTCCCGCCGGCCCGTGAGCAGCTTGTGCGCGTAGGCCTGGTGTCCCACGTCCCAGATGATCTTGTCTCTGGGGCTCTCGAGAACGTAATGCAGCGCCACTGCCAGTTCCACTGCCCCCAGGCTCGCGGCCAAGTGTCCGCCGGTCCGAGAGACGGTGGCGATCATGTACTCGCGCAGCTCTTTCACCAGACCCTGGAGCTGCTCGCGCTTCAGGCCTCGAAGGTCGGCCGGTCCGTTGATCTGCTCCAGCAACCCGCCCACAGTGCTGCTTATTCCTCCTCTTCGTTTCCTCGGGCCGGCGCGTCCAGGGGCTCAAGCCCCGTCGCGCCCATCCGCTCCACCAGTTGCTGGATCTTGCCCTCGGCTTCGGTGAGTTGCTTCTCGCAGTACTGCGAGAGCTTCATCCCCTCCTCGGCAAGGGCGATGGCATCCTCGAGGCCAAGATCGCCCACTTCCAGCTTCCCTGCGATCTCCTCCAGCCGCGAGAGCGCCTTCTCGAAGCTGGGTTCAGCCGTTCGGCCTTTCTTGCGGCCTCGTTTGGCTTTCTCGTCCACGCGTTCTTCCTTCCGACCTTGCAGCCGCGCCTCAGATGGGCAGTATCGCCGCCCCCGGGGTTTGCTATATCATATCAGATAAGAGAGCACGAGGCACTAGCCGGGTCGTCTCCCTCACGGCTCCTTGGGAGCGCTCTTCTCACCGGCCTCAGCCTCGCCCTGCTCGGGATCGCCCGTCTCGGCCGGCGCGAGGCCGACGCCGAGCAATGCCCGGCGGACGCACTCGGCCTCGAAGGAGAGGAGCTCGTCAATGGACGCGGGTGGGTCTTCGTCGATCTTGTCCACGTATCGCTGAAGCGCCCCGTGCAGCTCTTGCCTGCCGATCTGAACTACCCCCAGCTCTCCCCGCCAGCGTTGTGCCTCCTGGTTCCCCTGCTTCTCTGCGAGGCGCAGCAGGCGGACGTAGGCGTCTTCAAGCATGTCCATGCCGAAATTCACGGCAATGAACACATTCGGCTCGGCCCCCCCTGTCCTGCGCGCGACCTCCAGCGCCTCGCGGAAGCAGGCTTCGGCGCCCTCGAAATCCCCCTCCTCCAGCTTTCGCTCCCCGAGCTTCAACCACGTTCTCTCCACGTTCTGACATCGGGCCACGAGCTCCGCCCACTGCCAGAGCTGTACGTACTGCCACATGTGGAGGCAAGTGGTCTGGTCGGTGTCGAGCCCGTCTGGTACGGGAAGCCGGTAGAACGTGAACCCCGGCCGCTCAAGCGCCCGCTTCACCCTCGGCTCTGCCAAGTCCACTCGCCCTGCGTCGAGGGCGACGCTTGCGGCCTGGAGCAGCGGCAGCGAGTTGGAGGGATCGAGGTGCGCCGCATCGTCGAATGCCCGGAGTGCAGGCTCGATGCGGTCGGAGGCCGTCTCGGGATTCAAGCTTGCGAGCGCCGCCTCTGCCTGGCCGCGCAAAAGGTAGTACAGGGGCTGGCTGCGGTCACGGTCGATTGCCCGGTTGGCGGCCTGCTTGCCCGGTTCGTACTTGCCGGCCGAGAGGTAGATATAGGCGAGTGCCGCGTGCTTGTCAGCGTCGGCGGAATCGGCCTCGACCGCGGCCTCCATGTGAGGAATGGCGGCCATGCGAGCCTGCTGCCGCGCGTCGAGGGATGTTGCCGTGGAATCCTTGCCCGGCCGCGCGAATGCCTGCCAAGCGGCCAGGAACTCGGCCGACCCGGGGGAGGGCGCCTCACCTGCTTGCTTGGCGCTGACCGGCAGTGTGGCAAGCAGCAGGAGTACGATTGCCACCATTGTGCGCACTATCTATCCTCCTCGCTGGGAAGCGTGGTCTTCCGGACGCCAACCTCGGCCGAGCCTTCGGCAAAGACCACCTCGGCCGTCGCTCCTACGGCGAGCTGGCGGGCCGAGCGAACGAGAGAGCCGTCGGGCAGGCGCGTCATCGAGTAGCCTCTCGCCAGCACCGCGCCGGGGCTGAGTGCCGCGAGCCCCTCCCGCACGCGCAGCAGCCGCTGTTTCACATCTCGTAGGTTGCCCGCGAGCCCCTGCCGCAGTAGGGCCACGGTTTCGTCGACCCGCTGCCGGCGCTCGGCAAGGACGACGGCGGGCCTGCTGAGAACGGGCCGCGCGCGCAGCAGGGCCAGCTCTCGCCGGCCCGCGGCGGTGACGCGTCGCAGATACTCCGCCGAACGGTCCCGGTAGCCTCGGATGCGGCGGATGAACTCGCGCCGATCGGGCACGGTTGCGACGGCCGCGGCGGTGGGAGTAGCCGCGCGTCGGTCTGCGACAAAATCGGCGATCGTGGAATCCGTCTCGTGGCCGATCCCGGTGACGACAGGCACGGGAGCCGCGGCGATGGCTCGCGCCACCGGCTCAGCATTGAAGCCTGCCAGCTCCTCCAGCGCCCCACCGCCGCGCGCGAGGATCGCCACCTCCAGTCCTTCGACCGCGCCGAGCTGTCGCAGGGACTGCACGATGCCGGCTGCGGCCCCCGGGCCGCTCACCGGTGTCGGGATGAGGAGGAGACTCGCGCTCGGCCATCGGGCGCGCAGGGTTGTGACCACGTCGTGAACGGCAGCACCGTCGGGTGAGGTGAGGAGAGCGATCTTCCGCGGAAAGGCCGGCAGCGGCCGCTTGCGGGCCTCGTCGAACAGACCTTCCTCGGCCAGCTTGCGGCGCAGGCGTTCGAAGGCAAGGTAGAGGTCCCCGACGCCGGCCTTCGCCAGCTCGCGGACGAGAAGCTGGTACTGACCGCG
>DAOVEW010000039.1 GCA_030668755.1 Bacillota bacterium
GGGCGATGCGATCGCGGCAGGAAACCTAACCTTCCGCATCGGAGGCGAGCCGATTCTCCGCCGTATGGCCGAAGTAGGCTACGACGCGATGGCGATGGGAAACCGCGAGTCCCACCCGTCCCGGCGCTTCCTGGAGCGCAAGCTCCGCGACGCCTCGTTCCCGGTGCTGGCGGCCAACGTGCAATCGAAGCGCCAGCCTCTCCCTGCCGTTGTGCGCGATCACGTGATATTGAAGGGCTGCGAGGGCCGCACGGTCGCGGTCATCGGGCTCGCGCCACAGATCACCCCGCCCGACTCAGCATGGGCTCGCGTGACCGATTACGTCTTCGAGGATCCCGTGGCGACTGCCGAGAAGCTGGCCGCTCGACTCCGCGAGCAGGCGAACCTCGTGGTCTGCCTCTCGCACTGTGGAGAAGAGGTGGATCGTCGGCTCGCCGCAATCGGCGCCATCGAGCTCGTCCTCGGCGGGCATACCCACAGCAACTTCGTCATTCAGCAGCAGGGAGAGGCACTCATCGTCCACCCGGGCCATCACGGGAGCCACGTGGCTTCGACCGAGCTGCTCGGCCGCGACGAGGCGAGCAGCGCTCTCATTCCCCTGGAGACGGGCCTATGAGCGAGCCGGGACGCCCGACACGCTCTCTCCTCGACCGCTGGTGGGTCCGCCTTCTCGTGGCGGCGTGGATCATAGCCGTCATCGTCGTCTACTTCCAGCGGCAGGTACAGCGCATACTGGAACTGGCCGGCGCGCTGCGCTGACTCTCACGTCCTGCGGGCAACCCACCGCACAGCATTCGCGATGACTTGCCGCACCTCCGCCTGTCGGAACACGGGGAGCGTCTCGTGGCCCGGCTGGAAGTAGAAGATTCGGCCCTTGCCGCGCTCCCAGGCGCACCCCGACCGGAACTCCTCGCCGCCCTGGAAGTAGGAGTAGAACACCAGGGTGTCGGGCTCCGGAATGTCGAACGGCTCGCTGTACATCTCGTCGTGCGGAACGACGAACTCCTGGACTGCGGCGGCCACGGGGTGCTCGGGCGAGCGCACCTCAATGCGCTGCCACTCTTCGTCTTCCCGCCACGACGCGATCTTGCCGCTGGTCCCCAGCAGTGCGGTCAGCGGCCGGCACATGTGTGAGGAATGAAGCGGGATGAATCCCATCCCCTCTTCCCGCACCCGCCGCACGACCCGCGCGACGGACTCATCGGATAGGTCGTCGTGCCGGACGTGACCGAACCACACAAGCGCGTCCGTCTCGGCCAGCGCGGCCTCGCTCAGCCCCTGTTCTGGATCGTCCAAGTGCGCGGTGCGCGCCTTCATGTTCGCAAGCGTGTTCAGGTACTCGGCTACTTCGCCGTGGATGCCCGTGGGATAGACATCCTTTGGCTCTGTCCACTCCGACCAGCACAAGACTCGGATGGGTGCACTCAAATCGCTCATGCTCGCTCTCTCGTTTCTGTCACGCGTGCAACCTGCCTCGACGTCGGACGTCTGCTTCTGGAACACTACCTCTTCTTCGTGAACGCCGTGTCCATAATGCGCCGATCCTGCACCACGCGCTTCGGCTTCGACTTCGCCCTGAGTTCCTCAAGCAGCTCCTCATACTCGTTCCGCTTCACCGGCAAGCGCACTGTCTTCTTCCGGTGGCTCGATAGGATCACTGCATTCGCCACCTCGAGCGACCAGATGCCCTCGCTCCCCGGCGCGATGAGCTTATCGCCATACAGAATCGCTCGGCAGAAGTTGCGCGTGATCGCGATGTGGCCGGTCTCCCGCTTCTTGAGCGGGACCTTTACCGTCTTCGCCGCCGGCGATGCCCACATCTCCTCGCTCTGCCGTGTGAACTCGCTGATGGGCGACTTGAGCTCCCAGAAACGCAGCTCGCCATTGTCGATGAGAATCTTTCCGCGGTCGCCGACGATCTCCAGGCGGTCCGTCTGCGGCGCCTCGATCACGCCGGCAAAGAGATACCCGTGGGCGCCGTTCGGGAACTCCAGCATCGCCGCGGCCTCGTCCTCGACCTCGATGTCGTGCAGCCGAGCGCGGCACTGGGCAGTCACGGACTTCGGCAAGCCAGCCAGCCAAGCGAACACATCCAGCCCGTGCGGCGCTTGGTTCAGCAGCACTCCGCCGCCCTCGCCCCTCCACGTCGCGCGCCACCCCCCTGAATCGTAGTAGGCCTGCGTGCGGTACATGCCGAGAAGCAGCTCTGTGCGAACCAGCTCGCCCACGCGTCCATCATCTATCAGCTTCTTGGCGGCCTGGTACATGGGCATCGCGCGCATCTGAAACATAACAGCGAAGACCTTCCCGCTTCGGTCCGCGGCCCGCACCATCCGCGATGCCTGCTTCACGCTCGCCGCTATCGGCTTCTCGCTCAGCACATGCAGCCCGCGCTTGAAGCCGTCGATGGCAATCGGCGGATGCTGGTAGTGAGGGGTGGCGATCAGTACGGCATCCACGAGCCCCGAGTCCATAAGGTCTCTATGATTGGAGAAGTACGGTACCTTATGCCGTTCCCCGATCTCCTGGGCCACCTCCGGGAACGCGTCACACACCGCGGTCAGCTCGCCGACGTCGAGGTCCTGCATATAGGCGCAGTGCCCCTGTCCCATCCCTCCTACCCCGACCACGCCAATCCGTACCTTGTCCACTCTTTGGAGACTCCTGCTCTCGCGTGTGCGATCTTCCCGCTCCTCTTCTGCGTCTTTCTCTCGTCGCCCTGCCGCTCCGCCGGGATGTACCCTTGCCCGACATCCTGACCCCATGGTCCACCCGCCAGACAATGGCGAGCCACCGGGAGGTCATTGGCGGTGTCGCGGCGAAGCTACATACGAGACGGGGACTGGCGGGGGCAATCATGTCAGAGACGGACGACCTCTTTGAGAACCGTCTCCGAGAGCTATCCATTGAGCGGTCGGCGGACCAGTTGTTCCATGCCGCGTCCGCCCGAGTCCCGAAGCGCCTCGACGAGCACGGGCTATCCTTCCGCACGCACGCCTCCGATGGCCATGAGATAGCCATCGTGACGGACGGCCGGGCAAGCGTGGCAACCCCCGGCGAGGCCTTCGAGCTGAGCCCGGGTCGGCTCCTGCTCATAGACATGGGTGTAGAGCACGCGGAACTCCCGGCCGACCCAAGCTGCCCGTATGTAATGTTCTGGTGCTACGCGGATACGAACTTCGCGCGCCTCGACCAGACCAGCTACTTGCCCCCATCCACCTACCGCTCCGGCCCCGCTGCGGAGCTTCCCGGCCGCACCAGCATCATGAGCATCGCCGATGCTATATCCCTGGAACTCGAGCATCGAGACTGGGACTGGGAGCGCTCCGTCCATCATCTCCTCAGCTATCTGGCGTGCATCCTCATTCGCAGGCTGCGCCGTGGAAACATCCTCCGTCTGCGGCCGCAGGAGTCTCCCACCATCTGCGCCGAACCGCGTACGTGGCGGATCATCCAGGCGGCGCTTCAGGTGTGCGATGCGAGCTTCCGCAGGCCTCTGCGGGTCGCAGATGTCGCGGAGGCGGTCGGTTACAGCCCAAGCCACCTGAGTTACCTGTTCTCGACCCACCTGGGCCACTCGGTTTCGGACCACATCCGCAGCCTGCGCCTGAGCGCGGCCCAGGACTTGCTGGAGAACACAGACCTGCCCGTCTACGAGATCGCTCGGTCCGTGGGCTACAGCGATCCAGCGCACTTCACCCGCGCCTTCACACGGGCGAGAAGCCTCTCTCCCAGGGCCTATCGAGAGCGCCTGCGCGGGCTGTGATGCCCCTTTCGTGGGAAAGGGCATGTTTCCCCTAGACTCTGGCATGGACTTGTGCCATCGCTCTCGCTACGATCCTTCTATCCTAGGTGAATTGTGACGGCCAGGCATGCGTGGTGTGCCTCGGGCAGGCCGGAAGGTGGTGATGCTTCACGCCGGCTTCAGCCCAACGCTCTGGGCCGGTCTTCCCCGGCTGGGGCTGGACGGCGCGCCGGACAGGAGGTGGTGAAACGGTAGGTATGGCCGTCGCATACATCTACACATCTATCCTGCAAACAGAGGGGTATTGAACCGCATGAAGGCAGAGAAGTTCTCGAGAGTGTTCTGGATGGTTGCCATGGCGACTGCTGTGACAACGCTGACGGTTGCTTCAGCGGTCTGCGCGGACCTGCCCTCGAGCGTGTGGCCCGCTGACAAGAACGTCATGTACCGGCCCATTCCGCAAGACCTGGGCATTGACCCCTACAGCGACCAGTTGATGGCCGACATCAAGAAGATGATGAAGAACAACGAGCTGCGCCTCGGGCTGGGCTCCTGGACGATGTCCAACTACGTCATCAACGGCACGAATTATCAACTGGAGGACATCTACGTTTCGAGCGGCTACTGCCCTATCGGGCAGTGGATCAACGACGTTCCCTTCCCCACCGATCAGGTTGTGAAGTGCACGCCCGAGAGTGACACTGACGACAACACCGACATCACCGATCCCTTGCACAAGCTGGAGTACTCCTTCTGGCGCATCAGCCACGACAGCAACGGCGTCTGGCAGCGCAACGCTCAGGGGTACTATGAGTGTGAAAACGCCGGCTTCGTTTCCACCAACTCCAGCGGCGGCAACCCCATGTCCTGCAGCCTGCGGGGCCCCTCGCTGTCTCACACGGTGGGCTTGATCTATCCGGAGGAGCTGGAGGCGGGGTTGATCGACCACGGCCTCTGCTCCGCCATACCGGGGCCGGCTTCTCTCGTCATCCCGCCGGCCACCAAGACCGACGGCGACGAGTTCGGTCGTGACGAGTACCCGGACCGCCTGCCTGAGATCGCGGTCTATCGGCTGAAGCCGAGCATCTGGACGGATCAGGCCATCGAGGCGATGGACTGGAACTACACGGAGAAGATCGTGGCCAAGGCGGCCCGCGACTACGGCATCTGGATCACGGACAACAGCGGCACCGTCCACATCTACGGCAACTGCGTCTTCGCCTATCCGGATGCGGACCTCTGCAATGCGAATGATCCATGGGAGTACATTGACGGCACCGACTGCACCCATCGCAACACCAGCAAGACCTACGCTCGCCTCTGGGACATCGGCTTCATCTGCCCGGAGAACTTCGAGGTCATGGACACAATCAATGAGCCTTATCCCAAGGCCGACCGGTACCTCGACTACGACGGCGACGGTATGCTCAACGCCCATGAGACGGCTTTCGGATACCACGACTACGGTTGGTTTCCGCAGCATAACGACCCATCCAACGGGCCGTTGGACTGGGACAATGACGGGCTAACCAACGCCGAGGAGTGCCAATTGCGCTCCGACTTCCGCAACCAGACGCTCAACCCGCTCGACGCGGACACCGACGGCGATGGCTACTCGGACTATGAGGAAGCCTACAACTGGTCCGCAGATCCAACCAACCAATTCGTGGTGCCAGACCCGGCCTGGCCTGGACTGCCCAGCGGCCCGAATCTTGCCCTCGGCAAGTCCACCTCCGGCTCCTGGGACAACGGCAACCTCGCGGTGGACGGCGACGAGAACACCGAAGCTGTCGAAGACAGCTCCACCGGAGATCTGATCGTTGACCTCGGCTCTGTTCAGACGATCAGCCGCGTCATCGTCATGTGGGCCTTGAACGGCAACTACTACGCCCGCGGCTTCGACATTGATGTTTCCACCAATGGAAGCGACTGGACCACAATCAACACATTCACCCGCGGCGACGGCGGCCTGGACGATACGTGGAACTGGACGGGCGATGCTCGCTACGTCCGCGTCAACGTCTGGCAGGAAGGCACGCCGTGGGGTATGAACATCCGCGAGCTGGAAGTCTACGGTGGTGGCGGCCCGCAGCCTCCGGTGGCTGAGTTCTCGGGCAATCCGACCAACGGCGAGGCGCCGCTGACGGTGGACTTCACGGACCTGTCCACCAACAGCCCGACCTCCTGGGACTGGAGCTTCGGGGACAGCGGCACCTCCGGGGCGCAGCACCCCAGCCACGCGTACACCTCCGGGGGCGACTACACGGTTAGCCTGGAGGCCTGCAACTCGGCTGGCTGTGACACCGAGACCAAGCCGGGCTACATCAGCGTCAGCGAGCCCCAGCCTCCGGTGGCGGACTTCTCGAGCGATCCCACCTCCGGCAATGCCCCCCTCACGGTGGACTTCACCGACCTGTCCACCAATCAGCCGACCTCCTGGTCGTGGACCTTCGGGGACGGCGGCACCTCCGGGGCGCAGAACCCCAGCCACGAATACACCGCTGTGGACACCTACACGGTGAGCCTGGAGGCCTGCAATGGGGCCGGCTGTGACACCGAGACCAAGGTGGACTACATCGAGGTGACCCAGGGCCAGCCACCGGTGGCGGACTTCTCCGGCGACCCGACCAGCGGTCCGGCGCCTCTGACGGTGGACTTCACAGACCTGTCCACCAACAGCCCGACCTCCTGGGACTGGAGCTTCGGCGATACTGGCAGCTCGGGGGCTCAGAACCCCAGCCACGAATACACGGGGACCGGCAAGTTCACGGTCAGCCTGACCGCGGCGAACGCCCACGGACAGGACACCGAGACCAAGCCGGACTACATCACGGTGACAGTGGCACCGCCCGTGGCGGACTTCTCCGGCAGCCCGACCAGCGGTCCGGCGCCTTTGACGGTGGACTTCACGGATCTCTCCACCAACAGCCCGACCTCCTGGGACTGGAGCTTCGGGGACACCGGCAGCTCCCAGGTTCAGAACCCCAGCCACCAGTACACGGGCACGGGTCAGTTCACGGTGAGCCTGACGGCGGCCAACGTGGGCGGCCAGGACACCGAGACCAAGCCCAACTACATCACGGTCACCGGCGGCGGAGGCGGGGACTACGTGGCCTCCAGCTACAACATTCTGTACGGGACCTATCAGTCCGGCGGACTGGCCGACACCCAGACCTCCGATGACAGCTACCTGGTGGTGCAGACGGTCAGGCTGACCGGGCAGCAGTGCACCGAGATCGAGTACACTTTCAGCACCGATCTCACGTCGCTGTCCAGCTTGAGCATCACCCAGGAGTGGCGGCACGAGGGCGTCACCGGCGACCAGCGCCAGAAGACCTACTGCTGGGATTACGGCGGTGGCGGCGGCTGGGATGAGGTGGACAGCCGCCTCGTTAACTGCACCGACGACACGACCGTGGTCGTGGCAGTGGCCAATCCCGCCAACTACATCTCGGCCAGCGGCGAAGTTCTCATCTACTTCCGCTGCGGGGACAACGGCAAGACGACCTTCGACCACTACATCGACTTGGTGAAGATCACCGCCTCGGAATAACGGAGGCGCCG
>DAOVEW010000231.1 GCA_030668755.1 Bacillota bacterium
TGAGGGGTACCTCTGTGCCCATTTCTCCTCGAGGGGGGCCTAGTCGGGGCAGGGCGATGGAAGCTGCGAGATCGAGCAGAGCCGCGGTTGAGTCGGGCCGGCGCCGGGGGATAGCCGGCTGGTGGGCGCGCGCCTGGGAGGGAGTTGCTGGGGGGCGGTGGGCGCTGTATGGTAGCTACTTCGGTGCGGCGTGGGTGGTGACGCGGATCTATTGGCGCCTGACGCAGCAGTTGGACGCGGCGACGATGGAGATGTTCGCAAACGGGACGGCGAGCAAGCCGTTCGGGTATCGGGTGCTGATGCCGTGGGCGCTCGGGTGGGTGAACCGGCTCAACGGGGTGGACGACCTGATATTCACGGACATTGGGCTACGGGTGTTTGTGCTGTTCGGGGTGATGGTGGTGATGCGGCGGTGGCTGCGGCATTTCGTTGATCCGCTGCTGGCGGATGTAGGGCCGCTGCTGGTGGGGGTGATGCTGCCGGGGACGTTCGTGTGGTACTGGCCGTACGATTTCGCTGGGATATTGGTGTGGACGGTCTGTCTGCTGGCGCTGGTGGAGCGGCGGTATTGGCTGTATCTCGTGGTGCTCGCTATAGGGACGCTCAACCGGGAGACGACGCTGTTTCTGATAGGTGTGTTCGCGGCGACGCAGTGGGAGGCGCTGGGCGCGGGGCGGACGCTTAGGTGGGCGGGAGCGCAGGTGGCGATTGTCGGTGCGATCTACGTGGGGCTGCGGTTGGCGATACATCCCGCGGGCGGAGATATGGTGGAGGTGCACCTGCTGCGGAACGCGGCGGTGTTGGCAGGTCAGAACTCGGAGCTGCCGTTCGAGAGCTTGACGCTGATGCTGTGTGCGCTGGGGTTTCTGTGGCTGCTGGCGCCGTGGCATTGGGGGAAGAAGAGTGTGTTCCTGAGGCGGGCGTGCTGGATTATTCCGGTGCACGCGGCGGCGATTCTCGTGACGGGACGGCTGGTGGAGCCGCGGCTGTGGAACGAGTGGATTCCGGTTGTGCTGGCGCTGGCGGGGCAGACGTTGATGGAGTTTCGGAGGCAGGAGGCGGAGGCAGGGGGCGCGGTAAGAGCCCCGAGCTAGGGGGCAGACTCCTCGGTCTCGCGGAGGATGCGAAGGGCGGTATTGCGGGCGATGGGGTGCATGGTGAGGCGCCCTCAGCCCTTCGCCACGACGCTGAGGCCGTCGATCTTGATGGGAGGGGTGCAGAAGAAATGGGCCCACTCGGGCTCGGAGCCGACGGCCTCGATGCGCTTGAGGGCGTCGTACGCATTTCCCGTTAGCATGGCGTCCTTGACGCGGCCGACGATCTCGCCTTTCTCGATCTTGTAGCCGAGTGACACGTTGACAGAGAAGTCGCCGTTCATCAGGTTGCTCTGGCCGAGCCCCATGACGTGCTCGATGAGAAGGCCGTTCTTTGTGCTCGCTATCATATCGGCGAGCGAGACTTCACCGGGAGGGATGATGATGTTGGTGGGGTCACATCCCGGGCCACTGCCGGTGGTGGCGGTGCCGGCCTTGCCGGCGGTTTCGAGATCGTAGAGGAAGCACTCCAGGCGGCCGTCGTGTATCATCGAGGTCTTTCGGCGAGGAACGCCTTCGCCGTCAGAGCGGCTGCTGGCGGGAGCGTAATTGATGGTGGCATCGTCGACGAGTGAGAAGCCCTCGGACGCGAGCTTCTCACCCAGGCGCCCGGCGAGCGGGGAATCGCCCTTGAGGACGTTCTTGCCGTTGAGGCCCATGAGGAGCGCCCAAAGCAGGAGGTAATTGCCTCGGGGGGTGAAGATGACCGGCATTGCCTTCGACTTCAGGGACGCGGTCCGCTCTGCGAGCCGGAAATCCTCGACGGTCTTCTCTGCGAGGTCCGCGGGCGGCATGACCGGTGTTCGCCAGTCGCGGTTCCGGTAGACGAAGAGCATGTCGGTGCCCCGAACGAGAACACCCCCCGTACCGATTCCGTAGGAGCTGACCCGGTCGCTGATGTCGAGCCCGGCCGAGTTGACGAGCCGTCTGTCCTCTGCATACCAAGATGCTCCGCCGAACACCTTGATCTCGTCGTTGTAGGCCTTTACGAGGTCCAGCATCTCCGCGCCCGCAGCCACGAGGTCCTCCTTCGCGATCTTCTCAACGGCCGGATCGTACGTCTCCACGGTGGGAAGCTCCGCGGGGCCGGGGAACTCGAACTTGGCATCGCTGCCGAACTCAGCGAGCTGAATGGCGCGGCCGACGACGTCCTCTATCTGCTCCGGGTCAGTTGTGTGTGCGCTGCCGAGCTTGCCGTCGAGGATAACGCGTACGCCGAGCCGGGTGCTCTGCGAGACCTGTACGTGCTTGAGCCGGTCGTCCTCGTACTCAGCCTGTCTCGAGCGACTGGTGACCAGAGTGACCTCAGCACCTCGGGCGCGTTTGCCGGCCAGTTCGAGAGCGCGCTCTATCATTGGGTCCCTCCCACGACGATATCGTGGATGCGCAGGTGTGGGCTGCCGAGTCCGACGGGAAGGGGCGATTGGCCTCCCTTTCCACAGCCGCCGGCGCCGTCGCCCCAGGCCAGGTCGTCGGCGATGAGGTCGATGTTCTGGAGTGTCTGGAAGACGTTCCCGGTAAGCACGATGTCGCGGACCAGCTCCGCGACCTGTCCCTTCCGGATCATGTAACCATAGGCGGCGCTGAAGGTGAACATCTCCATCATGGTCTGGCCGCCGAACATGTCGCAGGCGTAGAGCCCGAGGTCGATGTCTTTGATGAGGTATTGGAACGACGCGTCTCGCGGCTCGATGTAGGTGTTCGTCATGCGGACGATGGGGGGGAAGTTCCAGGCGACGGCGCGGGCGTTTCCGGTGATATCTTCGCCCATCTTGGCGGCGGTCTCGCGGTTGTGGAGGCGTCCGACCAGGATGCCGTCCTTGACGAGGTGGTTCTTGCGAGTGGGGACGCCTTCGTCGTCGAGCGGATGAGTGCCGCGGCCGCCTGGATAGGAGCCGTCGTCTACGATGCTGAGCTGGTCGGGGCCGAAGCGCTTTCCCAGGACCATGAGATCGCGCAGCTTCTCGTTCTCGTAGACGTGGTCCGCCTCGCTGAGATGGCCGAATGCCTCGTGCGCAAAGACGCCGCCGAGCTTGGGGTTGACGACGATGGTGTACGTGCCGCCTTTGACCGGCGGGGCGGCGAGGAGGTCGGCGGCCCGCTTGGCCGCTGTCTCGGCCTTGGCTTCGAGCCCTACGACGGCATCGAAGCCCACTGCCCCGCCAAAACCCTCGTGGGCTCGCTGCGTGAGACTGTCCTCTCTGGCGACGGCGACGAGGCTGAGCGTGAGGTCGGGCCGGGTCTCCTCGAAGTAGCTGCCCTGACTGTTGGCGTAGTAGACCTCGCGGTGGCGGTCGGAATAGCGGGAGTGAGTCGTCTGGATCTTCGGGTGCAGCTTGAGCATGAGGTCGTTGTAGCCCTTCACCACCTGCAGCTTCTCGGCGAGCGGAACCCCGCGGAAGTCGCGCTCCATGTCAGGCGCGGGCGTGATCCTTTCGACCGGCTCCACTTCGGCGAGCTGACTGCTCTGCTTGCCGACCAGCCGCGCCGACGCGGCGGCCTCCCGGACCTGCGCAGACAGGTCGGAGAGATCGTTGAAGGTGGCGATGCCCCAGCCCCCGTTAACGAGCGCCCGCGCCATCCCACCCAGCGAACTGGCGGAGGCGATCTCGTCGAGCTCCGCGCCTCGGAACCCGATATGGGTGCGCTCTGCACGCTCGATTCGTATCTCGGCGTAGTCGGCGCCGGTGCTGCGCAGCGCCTCCTCC
>DAOVEW010000105.1 GCA_030668755.1 Bacillota bacterium
GGGCGCCGACAAGCTCCGCATCAACCCCGGCAACCTTCGCCGCCCCGACCGCGTCGAGGCCGTCGCCCGCGCCGCCGCCGCGCGCAACATCCCCATTCGCGTCGGCGTCAACGCCGGCTCCGTCCCCGAGGAGATTCGCGCGCGGCACGACCGCGGCGCCGACGTCCAGGAGCAGCTCGCCGCCGCCATGGTGGAGGCCGCACTCGGCCATATCCAACTCCTCGAGAACCTCGACTTCACCGACATCGTCGTCTCCCTCAAGGCCTTCGACCTCCGCACCACCTGGCTCGCCAATCGCCGCTTTCGGCAGCAGCGCAATTACCCCATCCACCTCGGCATCACCGAAGCAGGCCTCCCGCCCTCCGGCATCGCCCGCTCCGCCATCGGCATCGCCTCCCTCCTTCAGGAGGGCATCGGCGACACCATCCGCGTCTCCCTCACCGGCGACCCCGTCCTCCAGGTGAGGGTCGGGCGAGAAATCCTGTCCTCCCTCGACCTCGGCGGGCCCGGCATCACCCTCATCACCTGTCCCACCTGCGGCCGCTGCGAGCTCGACCTTCCCTCCCTCGCCCGCTCCGTCGAGGAGCGCCTCCACCCCGTTGACCGCGAGCTCCGCCGCGATGGGCGTTCGCTGCGCGTCGCGGTCATGGGCTGTGTCGTCAACGGCCCCGGCGAGGCGCGAGACGCCGACGCCGGCATCGCTGGAGGTGCAGGCAGAGGTGTGGTATTCGTTCAGGGAAAGTCGGTTGGCGTCTACCCCGAGGCCGAGCTGGTCAACGCCCTCGTCGGCGCAGTCCGCCGCCTGATCGAGGAGAACTGATCCGCACAGAGGAGAACGCCGATGCCTCGCCGACAGCGAATGACCATGATTGAGCTGATGATCGTCATCGCAATCGTCGGCATCCTGGCCGCCATCCTGATCCCGAGCATCAAGCAGGCCCAGGACCGCGCCCGCGGCCGGCGCACCGCCGAGGCCGAGCGCCAGGCGCTCCCTCCCGACGGCCAGCTCAACACCATCGAGATCCCCGAGGTCACTGCCGCCGCAGACGAGCAAACCCCCGACCTCTGGGTCCGCTCCCTTACCCCCTTGATCCCCCTCGCCTGTGTCGCCGCGATCGCCGCCATCGTCATCGCCGCCGCCCGGCGCCAGATGTCACGCCGTGCTTAGCGCAACCTTTCTCCACATCCCCAGCATCGGCCCCGTCACCGAGCAGCGCATCTGGCAGCGCGGCATCCGCTCCTGGCATGATTTCCTGAAGGACCCCGCCGCCGCGCTCCTCTCCCCACGCGCCACCGAGCGCGTCGCCTCCGCCCTCACCCTCTCCCTCGACCGCCTCCAGCAAGACGACCACCGCTTCTTCGCCGGCAACCTCCACCGCCGAGAGCACTGGCGCGCCTACCCCGAGTTCTCCCACCGCATCGCCTACCTCGACATCGAGACCACCGGCATGGCCGCCGCAGACGACATCACCATGATCGGCCTCTACGACGGCAGCGACGTTCGCACATATACGAAAGGGGAGGACCTCGACCGGTTCCCCGGGGACATCCAGCGCTTCGGCCTCCTTGTCACGTTCTTCGGCACCGGCTTCGACCTGCCGTTCCTCCGCCGCCGCTTCCCCGGCCTCGACTTCCACCAGCTCCACATAGACCTCTGCTACGCGCTCCGCCGCCTCGGCCTCCGCGGCGGCCTCAAACACATCGAACACCAGCTCCACATACCCCGCTCCCCCGAGACCGAGGGGCTCGACGGCTGGGACGCCGTCCGCCTCTGGCGCGAGTGGGAGCGCGGCAGCCACGACGCCCTCCACCTCCTCAAAGCCTACAACCGAGAAGACATCGTCAACCTCGAAACCCTCCTGCGCCACGCCTACCACCACCTCCGCGCCAAGACGGGGCTGCCCGCTGACCGCTAGCACACGACCCTCGCCCGCCTCCCGTTCCCCGCTGGGCAGGAGCGTGTCTCCTGCCCAGCTGTAGGGCGGCCATGCGCAGCATCGCCGCCGGCCGTTGCCGGTCTGTAGGGCGCGCATTTGGCTAGGTCCGCCGTTGGCGGGCCGCCATCCCGGCCCGAAGGGCTTAGGGACCCATGCGCGCCTCTTGCTCCTGGCACGCCTGTGCCAGCCGCTTCTACCACCGCACCCATCCTACTACAAACATCCGTTTGCGTCAAGGGGCAAACTCAAGGGTGTGACCCCAACCCTTGGTCTTACGCCGAGGCTCTCCAATCCTTCGTAGCAGCGACATTCTTGTTGCGACCGTGTTGGCACAGGAACGTGCCTCCTACGATCGCGGCCCTTCGACCAGCCCAGAGAAAACGGTCACACCCCCGCAACATGCCCGGCTTGCACTTCACTGCCCGAAATGGTATCAGAGGGAACCACTGAACGGGGCCGCCGATGCGGCGTGCCCATGGGGAAAGACCGGTGACAGCGGCACAGCCTCCGCTGGAAATTCTAGACCTCCTGGTGGAACACGAGGAAGCCCTCCAGGACCTATACTCGTTCTACGCCTCGGCCGCCGCGGGGTCGAGCGACTTCTGGTCCCGGCTCGCGGCCGAGGAGTCCGAACACGCGGCCACCATCCGCGCGCTGCGCCACAAGGTCGAAGACGGCTCCGTGCAGTTCAGGCCCGGCCGCTTCAGCGCGCCCGCGCTCGCCAGCTCCCTGGAGCACGTCCGCGGCGAGCTGGCGAAGGCGAAGGATGCCCCGGTGTCGCTCGCCCAGGCCCTTTCGACTGCCCTCGACCTCGAGAAGGGCCTGATCGAAGCGAGCTTCTACGAGGTATTCGAGGGCGACGACCCGCAGCTCCAGCACGTGCTCGAGCGGCTCGCCGCCGCCACCCGCGAGCACCGCGACCGCGTCCGGAAGGCCTCGGAAGAGAACCGCTGACGCCGTGCCCTCCCACGGCCGGCACGACCATGCGCATGGCCCACGATGATCCAGCCAACCTGCCTCCGGCTCTGGAGCGCGCGTAAGAGATCACAGCTCGTCGGCCACCTGACATGACCGCCGACCGCGAGACCTTCATCGGCGAACCCATACAGCCCAAGCTCGGCTCCTTCGACACCGCGGCGATGGCAACTGGGGGCCCCGGCCTCCCTCGCGTGTTCGCGTGGCGCGGCAATGAGTACAAGGTCGCGGTCGTGCTGAAGACCTGGCGGACCCGCGAGCCCGGCGTCGGGATGGACAGGGACTACACCTACGTCCGCAAGCATTTCTACCGGGTGAAGACGACCGCCAGTGACGTGATGACCCTGTACTTCGACCGCAAGCCGCTCGGCGGGCGCGGGAAGCACAAGATCCGATGGTTCCTGTTCTCCATCGCCCAAGCTGCCTCCCCCGACGAGAGCTGAACGAAAGGGCGCCGGTGAAACCGGCGCCCTTCAGGCTGCGACCGTCTGCCTCGCAGTTCAGAGCAGCTTCTCGGCCCCCGAGTAGACCTCTTCCACGTGGATCACCGCGGCTGCCACTCTCGGCAGGCTCGCGTCGAAGCACTCCTTCACTCGGTCGTACATGGGGCCCTCCTTCGTGTACTCTATCGGCCCCTTGACCTGGTAGGCGCTGCCGTCGTCTGTAATCCACAGCAGCGAACCCCTGCTGCCGCCCAGGATGTTCTCTCGCGTCTTGTGGAAGTAGTTGTCGGCGACGATCAGTCGCTCCTCGTCGTACTTCTCCACACAGCCGACCCAGATAGCGTTCGGCGCTCCATCCTTGGCGACGGTTGCGAACACCGCAGGGCCCTTGCGCTTCTCGCACGCTACGCTGACCTCTTTCGGCAAAGGTGGCATAGTCGTTCCTCCAATCGGTATCTCATCTGTTCCTTCGTTCGCCCGGTTCTCGGAATCCCCTCTGTCAAAGCAAGTCACACACCCGCGGCGACGGGCGCGATCTTCAGCAGCTTCAGCCCCGAGCCTTCGTCCAGCGCCCGCTCGGCCTTCACGTCGAGGAGTTCGATGATGATCGCCTCCAATACGAGGAACACGGACATGCCTCCACGGGGACACCCCACCAGCGCCGACTCTCCCCGCCCGATTCCCGCGTGGAAATGAAGCGACGGCTTGCCCTCACTCATGAACAGCGTCCCGACGCCGACCAACTCCCGCGCGTCGTCGAACTCCTCATAGTGAGGGACGATCTCGCCGGTTGGGCTTTCCGGCCCCGTGACCACCTTTCCGCTGCGCATCCCTCCGATGCCGAGCACAGACGCGGCCTTGATGTTCTCTCGACGGGCGATCTCCTCCACAACGTCATATAGCGACTCGCCGTCCTCCAGCCGCGCCGCGAACACGCGGCCGAGACTTCCCTGTGTGTAGTTCATATGACGCTCCTCAGTCGCAAGGCGTATTGCATGACCCGACTATTATTGCTGTCTCAGCGCATATTCCCTTTCCGGTGGTCGGCTGATCGTCCGCTCGAGTGCGCTGCTGGGCGGGCTTTCCACAAGAGGGCGAGGTGTTCTCTCGCAGAAGATAGCCTGGAATCATGCCCTCGACAGGCGCGGGCGCGCCGCATGCCGCCGCTTGCGCCTGTGCGGAGATTCCTCCCTACATATGTTATGGCGAACGAAGCGTATGTCACCGCGCACGAGATCGCTCCTCTTCCTCGTCACCGCCGCTGTTCTCTGGAGCACGAGCGGCCTGTTCCTCAAGAGCATGCCGTCCGTGCACTGGATCAAAATCGCCGGCCTTCGGTCGCTGTTCGCAGCGATACTTTTCTTGCCCGGCATCCTCCAGCCCCGCCCGCCGGCGCGGAAGCTCGTGGCGACCGTGATTACGTATGCGGTGATGGTCGGGACCCTCATGGGCTCGATGCAGCTTGGCACCGCCGCACAGGGCATCTGGCTTCAGTACATCGCGCCCGCCCTCGTGGCATTGTGGGCCTGGGGGCTCCAGCGCCAGCGCCTTCGGCCCCCCGAGACCGCCACCGTGATCCTGACCGTCGTCGCGATCATCTTCATCGTCACCGGCGGCAGCGGCCCCGCCCACCAGCAGTCCGTTCTCCTCGGCCTCATCAGCGGTCTCGCGTTCGGCACGTTCATCATCCTGCTGAAGAGCATGGAGGACTTGCCGCCCGCCAGGATATTCGTCTGGACGAACCTGGGGACGGCCGCCGCTCTCCTCCCGGTCGGCGCCGCCCTCGGCGTGCCGCTGGCCATCGCTCCCAGGGAGCTGCTGCTGCTGGCAGTGATGGGGCTGGTCCAACTAGCGCTTCCCTACTACTTCTTCCACTACGGCCTATCGGGGACCCGAGCCGTCGAGGCCTCCCTCATCCTCCTCCTCGAGCCGATCCTCAATCCGATACTCGTCTACTTCGTGTTCGGCGAAATCCCAGCGCCGAAAGTGATCCTCGGCTGCGCGCTAATCGCGGTCGGCCTGGTCGCCATGGCCCTTTTCCCGAACCGCCGGGGCGTCAAGGGTGCCGCGGAGGCCCCCAGTACCAAGGGCCGCGGGTAGAGATCAGGTCCTGCTCCACCTGCGGGGCCTTCGCGTCATCCAAGCCTCACTCGGGCAGCATTCCCGCCGCGCCCTCCACCCGTACGAGCGGCATTCCCGCCGCGCCCTCCACTCGTACGAGCGACATTCCTGTCGCGACCCTGTCGGTGATTCCGCAGTTGGGTAGGGCAGGAGTCCCTAGGCCGGCCT
>DAOVEW010000179.1 GCA_030668755.1 Bacillota bacterium
CGGGCGCTGCTCCGTGGTGACCTTGTAGTCCTTCATGTGCAGCAGAGGCAAGCGACCCTTGAGCTTGCGGCACCATTTCTCGGGGTCGCCGCCGCCGTATTGGACCCAGTAGGTGTCGGGCTCGGCCATGACATTGCGCGGGTCCGTCTCGTCGTAGATGACGTCGAGCATGAGGCGGCCGTCGAAGCGGCGGAACTCGACGGTATGGTTGTGATAGGCGAGCGATATGCCGGCACTGCGGTAGGTCTCACCCACCGCGTCGAGGCGGGCGGCGAGGGACTTGATGTCATCGAGGGTGTCGAGCGGGACACCGGCGGGGTAGGGATACCCGACTGATTTGCAGTGGTACTTGGCGAGGCGGGCGATGATTGTCTGCGGTTCGTCGAGGATCTGCATCGAGTCCTCGTGGGAAGAGCAGCAGACGAGGCCCTCATCTGCGAGCATCTTGGCTACTTCGTCTTCCGTCGCCGGCCCGAGGCCGCCCAACTGGACCGCCTGGTAGCCGATGTCCTTCAGCTTGCGGAACGAGGCCGCCATGTCGGCGGCCGTCTCGAAATGGTCGCGGATCGTGAAGAGCTGGAGCGCGACTTGACTGATGCGCATGTGTGCCTCACTGTAGTGCCCAGATAGGGCTCGCTTTCGATGGGTCATCCGCATCTGCCTGAGGAGCCGCGACGGCCGGCGGTGCATCTTTGAGGCGAGGGCCCCGGGGTCCTCGGGCCAGGTACGGGCGACGCGGGTTAGAGTTCCCCTCGCGGGCGCGATGTCCTACCTGGGGTGTATTGCTTGCCGCGAGGAGGAATGGATGGTGGGCAGCGACAATAACGAGTGGGAGTCGAGTGCGCTGAGGGAGAGAGCTATGGACACGGTTGTCGCGCAGATGAAGAAGGACGCGTTTGCGAGGGAGCTGGGGATCGAACTGTTGGAGGTGGAGCCGGGGCGGGCGAAGGTGAGGATGCAGGTGGGGCCGGAGCACCGGAACTCGGTCGGGATGGTGCATGGGGGTGTGGTGTTTTCATTGGCGGACTACGCGTTTGCGGCGGCGTGCAACTCGCACGGGACGGTGGCGGTGGCAATCAATGTGAACGTCTCGTTCTTGCGGCCGGCCAAGGGGGGAGTGCTGGAAGCGGAGGCCCTGGAGGTGTCGAAGTCGCGGAGCCTGGGGACGTATGATGTGACGGTGAAGGACGGCGAGGGACGGTTGGTGTGTGTGTTTCGGGGGATGGCGTTCAGGACGGGGGAGGCGTTTGGGGAGGTGGGAGAGGTTTGTGGGGGCGGGGGCGGCAGGAGGCAAGCTCCTGCCCCACATTTGTGCTGGTGCCGGACAGGGGGGAGGCGCCGCGGGCGCCTTCGACAGGCTGGGAGCCTGTCCCACCAAGAGGCGCGCATGGGTCCCTAAGCCCTTCGGGCCGGAATGGCGGTCCGCCAACGGCAGACCTAGCCAAGTGCGCGCCCGACAGGAGGCGGCTGTGCCGCCTGCACAGGTTAGAAACCCATTCGACAGGCTCAGGGCAGGCCTGTGCCACCGGGAGGGGGCAGGCAACGGTGTAGCCGGCAGTTCGGGCCTGGTGAGTAGGTTACGCGCGGGGCGCGAGCGAACATAACGGAGAAATGCGGTCGCGCAGGCAGCGGAAGGACGCGTGTCATTCGGGTCGGCGAGGGGAGGACGGCGCGCCGAGATCGTATGCCCGGCGCTGGGATGTCCTGGGCCTGGCCGGGCTGCTGGGGGCGCACCTCGGCTTTTTCTGGCGGGCGGTCCTCCTCCGCGGGTTCTTCGTGCACAGCGATATCTGTTACTTCTTCGAGCCTGCAAAGCATTTTATGCACGAGTGCCTGCGCGCGGGGCGGCTGCCGCTGTGGTCGCCGTACATTTTCTGCGGATACCCAATCGCCGCCGAGGGGCAGATCGCGGCATTCTACCCGCCCTCGCTCCTTATTTCGTGGCTCCTCCCCTCCCCCGCGGCCATCAACTACCTGATAGTCTCGCACCTGGTGCTGGCCGCGGTCTCTATGTACCTCCTCGCCCGGCATCTGGGTATTTCGCCCTTCGGGTCCTTCGTCGCCGGCTTCGTGTTCTCGTTCAGCGGGTGTCTGTTCGCTCACCTCCACCATATCGGCCTCATCTGCGCGGCCGCCTGGCTTCCGCTCACCCTTCTCTTCGTGGACCGCGCCTGGCGGGGCCGAGTGCTGCATGAAGCGCCCTTCGCCGCGCTGACGTACGCGGCCGCCGGGCTCTGCGGACACCCCCAGACTCTCTTTCACATCACCCTTGCTGTGCTATTCCTGCTCGTGTGGCGAGTGATTCAGGGAAGGGGCAGGCGCGCGGCGAGGCCCTATCATCGCGCCGTCGGGCTCTTCGCTCTCACCACCATTCTGGGCCTGGGCATGGCCTGCGTTCAGCTCCTCCTCACGGCCGACCTATCCGCCAGTGCGCCCCACGGCGAGATCGGCACGCTCGAATACGTCACGTCGTTCTCGCTTCTGCCCAAGCACCTCATGGGGCTGATCGTTCCGAACTGGGAGGGCACGCCCGCGTTCAACACCTACCGCGGCGAGCGTTACTACTGGGAGTTCGTGCTGTACATCGGCCTGCTGCCGCTGCTGCTCGCGGTCCTCGGAGCCATCAACCGCTCGGGGCGACCCTGGGCTGTTTTCGGGCTGACCGCGCTGGTGCTTGCGCTTGCGGCGGGCAACCCGCTCTACCACGCGCTGCGGTTCGTGCCGGGGTTTGCTCACTTCCGCGTTCCCGCGCGCCACATCTTGCTCTTCACGCTGTCGGCCGGCATCCTCGCGGGCTATGGTTGGGAGTCCCTGGCCCGATGGGCGCAGCGCGCCGGCGGGCGACGCGTCGTCGTCTACGGCGCGTTCGTCGTCGGCCTCATGGCCTGCGACCTGTTCCATTTCGACCGCACGCTTGCACCCCTCTCCGGGCCGGAAGTGTATCGCGCGACACCTCGCGTCGTGCATGTGCTGAAGGGGGACAGGACCTGGGGCCGCTGCCTCATCGTACCGCCCATTGATATCTACGCGGACTGGGTCCCGGCCGGCGGCTGGGCCGCCAATCCCGATGGCTGGCTGGAGGCCCGAACCTACCTGCCGGCCAGCGTGCCCATGTCGTACGGCCTCCGGATGATCGGCGGGTACGCGGGGTTCGTGAACCCGAGCCAGACGATCTTCTTCCAGTCGGCCACGGTGCAGGCGTTCGAGAGCCAAGAGATGGACCTGTTCTCGCTGGTGGGGACGCGCTACCTGTTGGTGGGACAGGAGCGCGAGCAGCTCGCACTGCCCGCCGCGGAGATACCCCCGTTCACGGTGTACCGCAACGCGGGGGCATTTCCCCGCGCCTTTGTGGTGGGCGAGGTCGTGCCGGCCGGCAGTTACGACGAGGCCTTCCTTGCAACGGCGCAGCTCGCCGGCGCCGGGGGCCTGCGCAGCACCGCGGCAGTGAGAGGCGACCTCGGCTCCGTCGCCCCCTCCGGCCAGCCCAAAGCCACGCTCCATATCGAGGAGCCCCGCCCCGAGCGCATCGTCGTCGGCGCCCAGTCCGACCGAGACGCCGTGCTCGTGGTCAACGAACGGTGGAACCCCGGGTGGCGGGTGCTGCGCGACGGCCGCCCCGCACCGCTGCTCGAAGTAGACAGCGTGCTGATGGGCGCCGCTCTCCCGGCCGGCGAGCACACCGTCGAGTTTCTCTACCGGCCCCGCTCCTTCCTCATCGGGCGCGCCGTCACCCTCATCTCGCTCCTGGTGTGCGCGATCCTGATCGCCTTTCCGCGCGTTCGGCGGGAGAGGTCGTAGGTTAGCGGGCGCCCTTCGCCGTCTCTCCTCCCCTACGCGAGGGTCCGCTGATGGGGCTCGTGCCGCCAGGCGTCCAGCTCGGCCGCCACGGCGTCGAAGTCCGCCTCCGCGCTCATCTCCCTCGCCCCCATCTCCCGCAGCCGCGCCCATCCCTCCGAGAACGGCGGGCTCGACCAAGGCGCCCCGTAGAGCAGCCGGCCGCACCGCACTGCTTGCTGCGCGGTCACGATGCTGCCGCACTCCCGGTGGGCCTGCACGACGATGACGGCCCGCGAGAGGGCGGCCTGAATGCGGTCTCTGGCAAGCAGGAGCCGCCTCTCAACTTGTGTGTCCGGCGGCACCTCGGCCATCAGGCACCCGCTCTCCACAATCCTGTTGGCGAGCAAGGTGTTGTCGGGCGGGTAGATGCGGAGCACCCCGCAGCCCAAGACCGAGACGGTCCTCCCCTCCTCCTCCGCCAGCGCCCTCCTCAACCTCCCCAACTCCCTCCGCCCCTGCTCCCTCTCCCC
>DAOVEW010000276.1 GCA_030668755.1 Bacillota bacterium
ATCGCACACGGCCGCCAGCTCGGCATTCGGCAGAGCCGCGTGGCATTGAGCGTGCGTTCCGCCCATGAATCCCAGTCCAGCCAGTCCTACACGCACCATCGCATTAACCCCCTTTGCTATGATTGCAGGCGTCCGCACCTGGGCATCTGGATTGTATTGGCCGACCCGCTCGGTGTCAAGCGGAACCGACCTGGCTAACTGGTCACCGTTTGCGGGAGAAGTTTGGGAGCAGTTCAAGAGGCTGCCCCGCGTTCCCGTAGCAGCGACATTATTGTCCGGTGTTTCGGGATGTTGGTGGCTGTCTCACAAAGCCGATTGCCCAAGGGAGGTCCGACAAAGCTGTCATTCTGAGCGCAACGGCGAGCGTCAGCGAGCCGTGCAGTCGAAGAATCTCGCCCTTACACTGCCTTATGGCTGCTGCCGCCGATTTGTGAAACGGCCGCTTTGCTCCCGAAACTGAGACCCCCCCATGCAGACGACCGAACAATCTCCCCATTGCTCAAGCGGGGCCCCTCTGCGGGCCCCCGCCTCCCGCTCTTGGGGGTCACGCCTTCTGATCTCGCCCCTGCTCTGTCTCCGGCTCTGGCATTCGCTGGCTCAGTGCCACCACCCCGGCCCCACAGGCTGCAAGCATCGCCAGCACCGGCGGGAAGGGCAGCCAGTTCAACAGCCACCCCACGGCGAGCGGAATCGCGGCCCCCGGCGCAGACAGCGTGTTGAACAACCCGATGTAGCGCGGCCGCTCCTCGTCAGTCGCCAGCCCGAACACGTAGTTGACCGTCCCCATGAACAGAGCGGCCATGGATGACTGCGCGACGACGAACACCAGGCCGAACAGGTACGGCAGCGCACCCTCTGCCGCGGGGAACACGTTGGCGGCGGCCCGCGTCGCAATCGGTATCGAGATCGCGAGCAGAGGCGCCAGCATTGTGAAAAGACACCCCGCGCGCACCACGGCCCGCGGCCCTCGCCGGTCGTTCAGCCTTCCCCACACCAGGCTGAAGAACGCCCCGCCCAGCATCGCCGCCCATATGTACACCCCGGCCATCTCCGGCTCGATTCCCAGCTCCTCGGTCGCATACACGATGTAGAACGGCATCGTGAAGGCCAGCCCGAACGCCAGCAGGCCGATCAAGACGAGCGCGCGGAATTCGGGGCGGCGCGCCAGGAGAGGCCTTGCAGCGGCGATAACCTCGCGCAGCGGCTCGGCCCGCTTCAGCACCGGCCTTATCGGCTCCCGAATCAGCGCACAGCCGATCGTTGACATGGTGTAGAACACCGCCGAGAGTGTGAACAGGATGAGGTAGCTGCGCGGGAAGCCCGGCCCGTCCGGCCCGAGCAGATAGCGCACGCCGAAGCCGACCCCGAATGCCGCCGCCGCGTGCGAGAACATGAGCGTCCCCCAAAACCGCCCTCGCAAGCGGGGCGGTATCGACTTCGCAATGATGTCCTGCCACGGTATGGCCACGAATCCGTTTCCCAGCGCCACACAGAAGTGAGACAACAATAGGAACCAGAGCGCCGCGCCCGGATTGCTCATCCCCCGCACCCACAAGTAAGCGACGAACAGCAGAAACGGAAAGCGCCCCACCAGCACGCCCCATCTCAGGTAGGGGGCGCGCCGCGGCCGGTGCCCCACCACGGAGGCTACCGCTAGCTGTGGCAGCAAGAAGCCCAACCGTTGGAGCACTGGTATTAGGCCCACCACCACTGTTGACGGTGTGAGCGCGGCGATGAACAGCGGCAGCACCGCGGACGGGTCCGACCACGCTCGCCCCGTCTGAAACGACGTGGATTCGCTCACGATGGCCGCGAAGTTCCACCGCGTGTGCTCGGTGAGGTCGTCGCTTGGAGCCGCGTTGCTGCCCTGTCTCTGACTCATCCACTTCCCCTGGGGTCAACGGCTGGGCTGACAACTTGGCCCCATACCCCTGCGCGGCCGCCAAGTCCTTCCGAGCAGCGCCGTTGTCACATCCTCCGGCGACCCGGCCACATCCCGGCCCGCGGGGCCTAGACTCCCATCCCGACCACAAACTCCCACACCGCGTCCCCCACCCCTGGCCCCTGCTCATGCCCGAAGTCGGGATACAGCAGCATCTCCTTCTCGGCGGGGATCTTGTTGTACGCCGCGAACTGTGTTGACGGCGGGCAGATCGTGTCCATCAGCCCCGTCACCATCAGCACCCTGGCATTAATCCGCGGCGCAAGGTGCTGCACGTCTATGTAGCCCAGCCTCGTGAACGCTTCTTCCTCGCGCTCGTGCCGCGGGTCGAACAGACGGAAGTACATCTTCAGCTCCTCGTAGCCAGCCTCTGCGAGGTCCATCTCCCAGACCCGCCGGTAGTCGCACAGGAACGGGTACAGCGCTGCAGCGCGCGCAATGCGAGGCTCCAGAGCGGCGCACGCCAGCGTCAGCCCTCCCCCTTGCGAGCCGCCCGTCGCCCCAACCCGCTTCGCATCGACCTCCGGCATATCCATCACGATTCCAGCGAGCTGTGCGCAGTCCAGAAAGATGTCGCGAAACAGCATCTTCTGCGGCCCGTCGTCGAGGCCCCGGATGATGTGCCCGCGGAGCGTGTTGCCCTTCACCCCTCCAACATCCTCCGACTCACCTCCCTGCCCGCGGCAATCCAGCGCCGCCACCGAGAACCCCTCCGCCACATACCCCAGCTTGTCGCACCACTCCCCGCTGTCTCCCGAATATCCGTGGAATATCAACACCGCCGGATGAGGATCGCTCGCTCCTCTGGGCCGGAGGTACTGGCCGTGAATCCTGGCGCCTCTCACCCCCGTGAAGTAAAGGTCGAAGCACTCCGCAAATGAGGCCTCGAATGCGTGCGGCACAAGCTCGACATCTGCCTCGACTCCTCTCATCTCCTCCAGCGCGGTATTCCAGTACTCGTCGAAGTCATCGGGGCGGGGATTGCGGCCCTGATAGGCGCGCAGCTCCTCCAACGGCATCTCAAAGACGGGCACGCTCTCCTCCTCAGCGGAATCTCACTGGTTGCTGAAGCCTGCTTCTCAATCGGTTCCCTCCCCTCCTGCACTCACAACGCGCGCGGGCCCCGCCATCCAGCGGGGCCCGCGCATCGAGCAGGTTTCAGCTCGGCGGTTCGCCCGACTACCACGTATACCAGCTATACGGGTATACGTAGTGGATCGACGCCCGCGTCGCATCTACGTCAGTGATGTACACCAGCGCGTAGTTCCCCTCTCGGGTCTCGGCCACGAGGACCTTGTCGTATTGCCATCCGCCGCCGTCCAGCACATTCACCGCTTCTGACCATACCTCGCCCCAGATGTCCCGCTCTGGCGGCAGATAGGTCGCAAAGCGCATG
>DAOVEW010000069.1 GCA_030668755.1 Bacillota bacterium
CCTCATTGGCGGACCTCCGCAAGCGCCGGGGGCAGTGCCGCGGGGTGCGGGTGCGTCCGACCACCCCCCCGCGGCTGGAGTTCGACGTCTGAGACCATTCCTCCTGTCCGGCACTGCTGCGGCCCGCGGGCCGGTCTGCCGACGGCCCCCCCATAGCGACGCTCGGTCGGCGGCGACAACCTGAGAGCCCACCCGTGTTGCCCGTGCAGCTTGCACGTAGAGCGCCGAATGACTAACATACCACCCGTGGGTGGCAATGAGTGGATCGCGCCGGAGGGCGTGATGGGAAGAGAGCGATAGCCCCGCAGCGAGGAGCTAACGCTATGACGGGTCTGGCGCTGCGCATCATGCGCGGAAGCCCCGCGATGCTCGGAGTGATGCTCATGTGCGGGCGTGCCTGCGGGCTTGAGGCCGAGGTCAGGACGCACCAGGGCTCGCCCATGATCTTTGTGGACGGGGAGCCGGTCAGTCCCCTCATGTTCTTTGGCTGGGCCAGATACGGCGGGCCGACGGTGAAGACGATTGACACGGAGTGGAAGGAGTACCACATCACCATCACGGCGCCGGAGGACAACGAGGGAAAGGCGGGGATCCACTTCCGGGTGGGTGGCGCAGGGCCGGGAACAGTGTGGGCGGACAACGTCAAGTTCTACCCGGGACCGAAGGTCGAGGCGCCCGCGGAGAACTGGGCGCGTCAGGGGGACTGGGAGGGCACGAGGGAGGAGATCAGCAGGGACTGGACGCTGTTCCAGGCGGAGTACGCGGGCGCTGAGGCCGAATGGACGCTCGACCCGGCGACGAAGGTCACCCGAGCGCAGAGCCTGCGGATTGACATCAAGAACGCCGGCAAGGACCGGATGCACCTGCACTTCTTCCAGAGCGGGTACACGGTGAAGAAGGGGGAGCGCTACACCTACTCGCTGTGGATGAAGGCCGACAAGCCGCGGGTCATTGACTTCATGGCGCTGCGCATAGGGGAGCCGTGGACGATCTACGGCGCGGCGAGAACCGATTACGAGGAGCAAGTGCGGCTGGCGCGCGAGGCCGGAGTGCACCTGCACAGCTTCGGAATCACGATGCCGTGGCCGAAGCCGGGCGCGGAGCCGAACTTCGCCGCCACGGATCGGGCGATCGAGCTGACGCTGGCGAACGACCCGGAGGCCCTGCTCCTGCCCCGGTTCGGGATGAACCCGCCGGGCTGGTGGCTGGACGCACATCCCGACGACAGGATGCTGTTCGACGACGGGCAGACGAGGAGCATGTCCATGGCCTCGGAGGCGTGGCGAGAGGAGATGCAGGAGCGCCTGAGGGCGCTGGTGCGGCACTGCGAAGAGAAGTACGGAGAGCACATGCTGGGCTACCATCCGTGCGGGCAGCACACGGGGGAGTGGTTCTACGAGAGGTCCTGGGAGCCGAGGCTGAGCGACTTCTCTGTGGCGATGAATCGCGGCTTCGCCCGGTGGGTGGAAGCGAAGTATCGGACGGTGGAGGCGCTTCGCGAGGCGTGGAACGACGAAGCCGTCAGTTTCGAGCCGGTCGCCGTGCCGAGCAAGGAGGAGCAGCTTCACACGGAGCTGGGGCTCTTCCGCGACCCGGCAGCCGAGCGCAAGGTCATCGACTACTTCGAGTACAAGCAGCTCGCGATGGAGGAGCCGCTGGAGACGATGGCGCGGGTCATCAAGGAGGAGACACAGGGCAAGAAGCTGGTCTGCCTGTTCTACGGGTACATCTTCGACATGCACGGTATTCCGATGGGCCCGCAGACCAGCGGGCACCTGGCGATGGCGAAGCTGGTCAAGTGCCCTGAGGTGGACATACTGTGCTCGCCGATATCGTACCTTGACCGGCAGCTGGGCGGCGCGGGCTGCTTCATGTGCGCGGTTGACACGGTCCGGGACGCGGGCAAGCTGTGGCTCAATGAGGACGACACGCGCACCTACCTGACCCCGGAGGACGCGGGCTTCGGACGAGTCGGCGCGCCGCAGGGGACGTTCTGGGTGCATCAGCGCAACTTCGCGCAGCTGTGGCCGCGGCGGCTGGCCTGCTGGTACATGGACCTGGGGGGCATCGGGTGGCTCAACGGCAAGGACATCTGGGACAACATCGCGCCGCTGCAGAGCTACTACCAGGAGCACATCGAGGAGCCGGCCCGGTGGGCGCCGGAAGTGGCGCTGATCGTGGATGAGGTGAGCCCGCTCTACACCAAGTGCACGCGGGACCTGCACTCGCCGCTCGTCTACCAGATGCGGAGCCAGTACTTCCGCATGGGGACGCCGTTCCGGATCAACCTGCTGAGCGACCTGGTCGAGGGGAGGCTCGCGCCCGCCGAAGTGTACTTCTTCGCCAACTGCTTCCGCCTGGACAAGGCGCAGAGAGAGGCAGTCAAGGAGGCGATTCGCGGGAAGACGGCGGTGTTCTGCTACGGGAACGGGTTCCTGGGCGCTGAGGCCGCGGACGAGAACATGCGCGAGATCACAGGGATGCGGCTGGAGCAGCGGGAGCCGCCTGCGGACGCGAGCGTCCGCCCGGGAATGGTGACCCCGGAGGCTGGAGGCGGGCCACTCACAGAGGGGCTGGACGAGGACTTCGGCACCAAGACGGTGCTGGACCCACGGTGGGTTGTGAGCGAGGAGGGCGTGGAGATCGTCGGACGCTATGAGGACGGCTCAGTCGCGGTCGCGGCGAGGCAGACGCCCGAGGGCCTGCGAGTGTACGTGGGGGCGCTGCACTGTCCGGCGAGGCTGCTGCGGAACATCGTGAAGCGCTCGGGTGTGCACCTGTACGTAGACACGGATGACGTGCTGCTGACCGACAGCCGGTTTCTGTGCCTGAGCGCCAGCAGCAAGGGGCACAAAACCATCAGGCTGCCGGACAAGCGGGACGTCATCAGCGTTCCCGGAGGGCAGCGCGTCGCGCTGGGCGTGGACCGACTCGACCTGGACATGGAGCTGGGCGAGACACGGATGTTCGCGCTGAGGTGAGCCGGCCTCACTGCAGCACCGAGCAGCGATCCAGGGCTGTGACGAACTGCAGGGGGCCAGCCTCGTGCGGAGGCAGCCGTCCGCCGGGGAGCGTCCAGGTGGTCGTGCCATCGTCCGTCTCTGAGGTGATCTCGGGGAGCGCCGAGAGCTCCTGATCGGCGGCCAGCGGGATAGGGGCGACCGTGATGGTCGCGGGCAGGTTGAGCTGGCCGGTGTACGTGACGGCGGGGGCCGGCATGAGCTTGCTGCCGGAGCGGCCGGTCCAGCCGCGGCCGTAGCGCTCGATGTCGTGACGCTCGATCGCCGAGGGAGCCGCCCGGGGGGGCGGGCCGCTCAGTTCCCGATACTCTCCTCGATGATCGCGATCTCGGCGGGGCGGAGGCCGTAGAGCGCATACACGATGCGGTCGATGAGCGCGTCGGTCGCGGCCAAGGCCTGGTTGATGGCGTCGAGCTTGTGCAGCGACTCGTCGTACTCGGCCTCGATGCGCTCCTGGATCGGGCGGCCGCGTGGGTGGGCGGTCATCGTCTTTCGATTCGCGGCCGAGCACAGGCGCCCACACAGGTCAGCATGCTTCAGTGATACCTCTCGCCGGGCTCGAAGAGCCTGATTCTCGGGCTGCGGGTCGGCTCCCAGGGCCGTCGTGGGTTGGCAGCGTTCTCGTCAAGTGGGAACTGCGTCATGCGGCGGCGGATGATGCGTCTGAGTGTGGCCGGCATCTGGAATGCTTCGAAGACGGCTTCATCGATCTCCTGGGTAAGGCGGAGGTACTCCTCACGTGCGCGGTCCCGCGCCGCGAGGGCGTTGCCATGCTGCCGAAGCAGGCCGAGAACCGCTGCACGGTCGGGAACCGGCAGAGCCTCGACTTCCGCGCGTGGCAGGCGTCCGGCGCTCTCGGCGGCGCCGGCAGGTGAATCTGCAGGAAGTCCAGTAGATGCGGCTCATCGCTGGTGATGACAATAGACCGTGTCAGGCGGAGCCGCTCCGGCTCCTCCCGGTCGATGTGCAGGGTCGCCGCGGACAATCCGACGTCCTCCGGCCATCCCGGCCACCTCACCGGCCAGGCCGCCAGCGAGCTGGCGGGACCGACGGCCTCGAGCAGATGGCCCCACAGATCGAGGTCAAGGGGAGCCGCAAGGCTGGCCTGCTCGGTTGCGGCGGCGACCAGGTCCTGCAGGTTGGCGGCCGTTGCGGAGTCGAGACGTGGGCACGGCAGGGAATTGAGCGTACGAGGATAGACTGTGTAGTCGCGGCGCCCGCCACCTGCGACCCCTGCCCGAAGGAAGACGAAGGCATACCAGCGGGCGAGGGCGGCAAGGAGCTTACGGTGCTGCGACTGGCCGAGTGGGTGGGCGAGCGGGTCGCCGAGCTGACATCGGACCGGCAGCACCCTTACATCCCTTTGCTGACCGAGTTCCCAGTGGGCCGCCCGCTGCTGTACGGGGGCCCCTGACGGATGTCCTTCCCAAGAACTCGCGTTGCCTGGAATTGGCGGCTTCCTCAGCATCCGAGGTGGCCGGGCGGCTCATCTGCAAGAGGGGACCGAAATCGTCATTCTGCGCCATCCTGGATGTGGTCTGTGGACGTGCGAGGGTCCTACGGACCTCCCTGTCTCCTCTCGGGGTTGGCGTACCTACGCGAAGGTCGCCGCAGTTCGAGGTCATCGCACTTCGGCATCAACTGACCGTCTATCAGCGGTCAGTGACCAGGTCCGGCGCCAAGCCAGCGGACTGGCTTGACCTTGCCCCCGGGCACGGGCCCTGGTACGATCTTGGTGTTGCAGGCGCCCGGGCTGCAAGCTCCGCTACGCTGGGCCTATCGCCCAGGGCTGCGTAAGGCCGAAGTACCACATAAGAACTGGCACCACTATAGGGGGCAGGTCAGCGTGACGATGGCCCGGGCATCCACAAGGGTCGAGGCGAAGGGCTTGTCCACGAAGGTGGGAATGCCGGCGGTGAGAAAGGGCATGGCAAGCTCCAGGTGATCGCCGCCGCCGCCGTCGCAGTCCGAGATGAACACCGCGTCAATGCCCTCGGTCATCTCCTCCACGGTCTCGCAGACTCGCGGCCGGCCGGAGAAGGTCTCCGAGAATCGCTCCGCGCGCTCGCGCTCGTAGTCGTAGCACTTGACGATCTCGAAGCCGCTCACCGTCGGAAGCTTGTCGAGCTTGAACGGGTTGTAGATGTCCTGGTAGTAGTGGGCGACGATGTAGTCGTATTCGACCAGCTTCTCCGGCACCAGATGCTTTGCGTCCATCTGCGCCCCGAAGTAGTAGCCGTGGGTGTCGCACCGAATCAGGCCCACTCGGATCGTCTTGCGCTCTGCCATATCGTGCTCCTTTGCTGCACTCGCTCACCATGCCAGCGCCCGGCAGGGAGCAGCGTTCGCGCCCGCCAGCTTCATCGGCGCCGCACACAGAGTCACGATCTGGGTCGGCAGCCGGTCCAGCCCGACCAGCGGGCACAGAATCATGCCGCCACGCCGGAAGAACTCGTTCACGAACGGCATGCTCTCGCCCGCCGGATCATCGAAGGACAACATGTCGCCGCCCAGGATGGTGGGCCGGCGGTCCAGGATCCACTCCTGCAGCTCGGCGGAGAAGTACGGGCTGCCGTGATAGTAGTCGGGCTCGTGCAAGTGCGCGTCCCAGCCGCAGGAGAGAATCAGCGAATCCGCTCCCTCAGCGAAGTCCTCCAGTTCGTACTTCGGCACGGGTAACTCCTGACCGTCGGCGGCAAGCTTCACGACGAAGGCTCGCGTGATGAACTTCTCGGGCGGGATGTCGTCGAGCGTCGGCCCGTCCTCATGCACGTGAGCGCCCGTCTCCAAGTAGGTGCAGCCGTTGAGCACCATCACGCTCAGGGCGTGCGAGACCCAGCCGGTCTCCGCCAGTGAGCCGACCTCGCGCACCGCGACGGGCTCGCATTCGGGGTCGTCGTACCAGTCAACGCCGTCCACGGTCGGCACGCTCAGGTCGTAGACGACCATCTCTCGCTCCTACGCCAGCCCGAAGTGCTCGATGGCGGCCACGATGCCGGCCTCGATGTTGGCGACGATCTCGTCAATGATCTCCCTGGTCACGACCAGCGCCGGGGCCAGCACCAGGATGTCGCCGTTGTTGCGCAGGATCATCCCGTTGCGGTAGCAGTGGTCGCGAACGAACGCGCCCACCTTCAGCTCGCCATCGAGCGGCTCGCGCGTCTCCTTATCCGCGACCAGCTCCACCGCCATGAGCAGTCCCTTCCCACGGATGTCGCCAACGATCGGGTGTCGGTAGAGCGGCGCCAGCTTCTCGCCGAGATACTCGCCCATCTCCGTCCCGCGCTCGACCAGCCTCTCCTTCTCGAAGATGTCCAGCACCGCCAACGCCGCCGCAGCGGACACAGGGTGGCCGGAGTAGGTGAACCCGTTGGCGAAGATCGCCTGGCGCGCGCCGTGGTCGC
>DAOVEW010000203.1 GCA_030668755.1 Bacillota bacterium
CGCTGAACCGGCGGCTGATCGTGCTGGATACGATCGTGACGCTGGCCCCGCTGCTGGGGCTGCTGGGGACGGTGCTCGGCATGATCTCTGCGTTCAAGATCATCTCGGTGAGTGGCACCAGCCATCCGGCCGGCATCACCGGTGGAGTGGCGGAGGCATTGATCGCGACCGCGACGGGGCTGGCGATTGCGATCTTCTGCCTGGTGGGCTACAACTGGTGCCGCGATAAGCTGCGACAGGCCACTGAGGAGACCGAGCTGCGCGCGACTCAGCTCGAGAACCTCTTGAGCGGCGCGGGAGACCGTGAGAGAAAACCAGAGCGAGAGGGGATTCCGATTGCGCATTAGGCGGCGGCCCGCAGAGAAGGCGCGGATCGAACTCATCCCCATGATAGACACCATGGCATTCCTGCTGGTGTTCTTCATGATCGCGTCTCTGGCGATGACGCGCCAGGCCGGACTGCCCGTCAGTCTGCCGCGAGCGGAGGCGGCCGCGGCGCAGACGTGGGGAGATCGGGCGCTCGTGGTCACTCTCGACAGCCAGGGAGCGGTCTACCTGAACAAGGACCAGGTCTCGCCGGGTGACCTGGAAGAGGAAGTGCGGGGGCGACTGACGGCGAGGCCCGAGCTGATCGTTGTGATCAACGCGGATAAGGATCTGCGACACGGACGGGTCGTCGCGGCCATGGACGCGGTGAAGCGGGCCGGCGCTGCCCGCTTGGCCATCGCCACCGCGCCGGATGAGTAGGGCCGGATGAGTGCGATGAGAGAGGGCGACGGCGAGGGGCAACTCAGGTGGGCATTCGCGCTGGCGCTGGCGCTGCACGCGGCGGCCCTGGCGGCCGTCTCGTGGCTGCCGGCGGCCCTCGGCGCGTCTGCGGGGGACTTCGAGGAAATCCGCGTCTTCGATGCCGCGGCGCCAGCATTGATCTCGCCGGTCGACCTGGTGGAGTGGCCGGCTGAGGACGTCCTCGATCCTCCGGTCGCGCCGCCCGTTCCGGACCTGGTGGCGCTAGACAAACCTGAGCCGCGACGACGAGTGGACCCGGAGCCACCGCCACGGCCAACAGCGAGCGCCACGCCCGAGCCCCGGCCGGCGCGGCCGAAGACACCAGTCGCCGCACTGCCCGCGCCGCAGGAGGCCGAGGGAGGGAAGCCTGCCCGGGCAGAGCCCGCGGCGCCGGCGATCGCGGCCGACACGCCTGGGCCTGGCAGGCCAGGCGGTGGTGGCGGCGGTGGGTTCGTGGACCTAGGCTCGCCGAGTCCGCACGGAGAGCTCCCCGCTCCCGTCGGCGGAGGGACTCCCATTGGTGAGCTGCCGGGAGAGGGGACAGGCTCCGGGACCGGGGTGGGACCGGGAAGCGGAGGTGGCATAGGCGGCGGAAGCGGTGGGGGTGTTGGTGCGGGTGATGGCAGTGGGGTCGGTCCGGGCGCGGGCTCGGGTTCTGGCGGCGGCAGCGGCGGCGGGGGCTTCAGCTCTCGGGTGGCCGACCGCCAGGCACCGCGGGTGGTGCGCAAGGGGAGCCTGGAGTACCCGCCGTCGGCGGTTGCGGATGGCGTACAGGGAACGGTGCGGCTGAAGGTGCTCGTCACCGAAGAGGGTGAGGCAGCAGAAGTGGAGGTCGTTGATTCGAGTGGTGACCGTCGGTTGGATGCGGCGGCGGCCGAGTTCGTGAAGGAGTGGCGGTATCTGCCAGCGGTTCAAGATGGTGAGCCGAGGCGGGTCCATACGTACGCTCGCGTGGAGTTCGAACTCAAGTAGGCAGGAGGGGTCGCCGAAGCCAGAAGTGACCGGCGAACGGCCGCAGAAGCCAAGCCTCAAATGTGGCAATAGCAGTTGACTGGGTACGGCAATAGCAGAGGATCATGAGGGAGTGAGCAAGATGAGGGCAACCCAGCGAACAGGAGTAGTCCCAGTCCTAGCGGCGGTGCTGATGGCGGCGGCCGTTGTGTCGGCCTGGGGGGCCGTTACGGGAGTAGTGTCGGGGACGGTGAGGGACCAGGAGACAGGTGCGGCGCTCTCGGGCGCGAATGTGTCGTTGGCGGAGACGGAACTGAGCACTGTCACGGACGGGCGAGGCCGCTTCGTGATTACGAATGTGCCGCCCGGAAGCTACAGCGTCAAGGTGAGCTTGATCGGGTACACCGACGCAGAGGTCACGGACCTGGCTGTGGTTCAAGGACAGGTGAGCCCGATGGCGGTGGCTCTGGAGCCGACTGTCGTGGAGGCGGTGGGCGCAGAGGCGAAGGTGACCGCCGCTCGGATCGAACTGCGGCGGGACACCACGTCCTCGGTGTACGTGACAACCGCCGCGGACGAGCAGCTCACGCTGTCGCAGCCGAACGACCGGTATCAGTTTCCGGGGCTGGTGTTCGCGCAGCCGGGCGTGGTTCCGGACAAGACCTTCTATCCCCACATCCGGGGAGCAAGGGCAAATCAGGTGGGATATTTCCTCGACGGGATTCCCATCACGGAGCCCAACACCAACGTGTTCGCCACGAACATCGTGTCCATCGGGTTGGACCGTCTGGAGCTGTATACGGGGGGCTATCCCGCTGAGTACGGGGGGTTCACCGGCGGCATCGTGAACCAGGTGGTCAAGCGCGGGGACCAAATGCGCGGCAGCCTGGTGGATGTAAGTGCGGGCAGCCCGTACAACTCGGGGCAGTTGATCGTCGAGAGCGGGGACGTGGAGGACCGGGTGAACTGGTACTACGGGCTGAACACCTGGCACAGCAACTTCGACGAGAATCTGTTCACGTCGTCTGCGCCGACGGTATCAGATCACATGGCGAAGGTGATCTATGACGCCGGTGACAGCGATTCCGTGACGCTGCTGGCACACCACGGGTACGCCAGGTATGAGATGCCGTGGCAGCGGATGTACACGTTCGACCCGTTGGCGGCCGACTGGGTCACGGTACGGCCGGGCAACGACTTCGCACGCCAGGGCCACGACCTGGACGCGCTGACCTTGAACCACACGGTGAGCGCCGAGTCTTTCTGGACGCTGCGGTTCTCCCGGCTCGGCCACTTCTTGCACCTGGAGATCGGCGATCCTGAGAACCTGTACTGGCAGCGGCGCAACGAGCGCATGTCCACCGCGCAGTTCGACTACGAGGCGCAGCTCGGGGACCACCGACTGCGCGCGGGCATGTGGCAGATCGACAGCGACAACAACTCGCTGTACAGCGTGCTTCTGTTCCCCGCGGGATTTGTGGCGAACAACGACACTCGGAACACGCAGGTCTACCTCCAGGACACGTGGGAGGTGCGGGATCGGCTGACTCTCACGCTGGGCGGCCGATACGACAGGATGAAGTACGACAGGCCGGAGGCGGGCGGTCTGAAGCTGGATGAGAGCAGCGGCCGCGCTGGGGCGACCTACGCGCTGTCGCCCAGGCTGCTGCTGCGCGGGTCGTACGGGCGCTATGTGGAGTTTCCGCGCGCGAACCTGATCGCATACCGCTTTGTGGGAACCGACTTCGGCTGGTACTCGTTCATGGCCCCGGACTTCCCGATGAGGCCGCAGATCGACCGTAGTCGTGACATCGGGCTGGAGTGGAAGCTCGACGACAGCACGCTGCTGACCGCGACCTGGTTCCAGCGAGACAGCCGGCAGATGATGCAGCGCTGGCAGGGAGTGCTCCACGACGAGAGCGGCGCGTGGGTGCTCGACGGGGATGGCAATCCGATCCTATCGGATGCGCTGGAGGATTTCGATCCGACGGCGCCGGTCTGGTTTGCCGCCAACGGGACGGGGACCACCCGCGGCGCAGAGGTGAAGGCAGATCGCAGGATGAGCAACGGTGTGCGCGCTTGGGTCTCCTACACCTATCTTGACGCAGAAGCGACGAGCCCCAGAGACAACATCTACCCCTACGGGTTCGGGTTCCTGGACCGGACGGATCCGGCGGGGATCGCGCAGGAGTTCCCCGTCGACTGGAACCAGACGCACACGGCGGCGCTCGCGGTCGAGTGCCGCCGCGGGAAGCTGAAGGTGAGCCCGTGGGTCACCTATGGCAGCGGGTTCCCGTACGGGCAGAGCGGGCTGGACGCGGGCGGCAGTGACCCAGCGCACGTGCCGAACCCCGACTATGACCCGCAGGCCCCGGCAGGCCC
>DAOVEW010000175.1 GCA_030668755.1 Bacillota bacterium
GAACCCCTCGAAGGTCTGGCAGCCGTCGCTCGTGCGCCCGCAGTTGGGACACCGGAAGCGCGGTGTCATCAGAGTCCCGCGGGAGAACACGTAGCCTTCGAACACCACCGGCGAGCGGCAGTGGATGCACGTCGCGCCGTCGAGCTTCGTGAAGTTGACGCGGAGGAACTGGAGGCCCTGGTTGACGCCGCGCAGCTCCTCCCGGTAGTCCGTCGGGAGCTGGACCAGCTTGGGCAGCGGGATGCCTATGGAATCCATGTTCTCGTGGAGCCGGGGAACCAGGGCGGTGATCCTCGGGGCGAACGCTGAATCGCCCACCGGCTCGGCCAGCCCCGGCAGCATTGCAGATCCCATGACGAGAACCGCTGCCAGGAATATGCCGAAGGCCGCCCCGAAGCCTGCGCCGCCCACGCGGCTCAGGCCTTTCTCCAGCTCGAACTTGGCGGTCAGCAGCGAGAATCCCCAGCCGGCGGCGGTCGCGGTGACCATCGCCACCGTCACAAAGCCCAGCGGCCCGGCGACCGCGGGGGAGAGCGAGAACAGCCAGCGGAGCGGCGCCGCGGCCGCGGGATAGGCCACCGACCCGACGATCAAGCTGAGGGCCAGCGTGATAATGTCGCCCGCGGAGCTGATGAGACCGCGGCGGGCCCCTGAGATCGCCAAGGCGGCCACCACCAGGATGATGAAGAGGTCAACCTGGTTCATCTGGCTCAGCGGCCCGAACGGCGCTCGATCACTGCTTCTCCGCCTCGCAGGCCATACGCGGGATCCGAGCGATCATGACCACCTTCGCGACCTGCTTTGTGCCGCCTTCCGGAAGCGGCTGCTTTTCCAGGCAGTTGATGGTCTGCTCGGGGCCGCGGCCGATGGCAATGACCAGACGGCCCCCTACCTTGAGTGTATCGAACAGCTCTCTGGGAACCGCATCCGTGGAGCAGCTCACCACGATGGCGTCGTAGGGTGCGTTCTCCTTCCAACCGCGACAGCCATGTCCGTTCCGCCATACGACCGACGTGTATCCAAGCGACTGAACCCGGTCACGCGCCGCGTTCAAGACGTGCGGACGCGGGTCCACCGTGTAGACGCGACCGGCGATGTGGGCCAGCAGTGCCGTGCAGTAGCCGCAGCCAGCCCCAACCTGCAGCACCTTCGAGCTCGGCCGCAAGTCGAGAGCGTCCAGGGATCGAGCCACGACTTCGGGCGGTGTCAATAGCTGCCCGTCGGGAAGGGAGATGGCGACTTCTTGGTAACACCGCACGTTCTCGCTCCTGGGGACGAAAACGTCGCGATGCACCGCACGCATAGCCGCCAGCACTCTCTGGCTGCCGACGCCACTTGCGCTAAGGCGCTCAACCATTGCGCCGCGCTCGACGGCGTAGTCCGGGGGGCCACAAAAAGCCGGGCCTTTGGACCCACACACTCCGGCGAGGAGAAGCACCGCGGGCCAGAAACGTTTCGCGTAGGTCAAACCAGTTTTGGCCTCATACGAGCTCGTGACTCAATGGGCCGGTACCCACAGCACGGCTGTCGTAAACCTTCCGTGCCCGCTCCTGACCTCCTGCGACGTTTTCGAGGGCAGGAGGACCTAAGGCGCGACGAGAACCAGGAAGACAGAGCCTACCGAATGGCCTTGCCTGCCAGGTCAGCGGCAGCCGAGCGTTCGAAGCTAAGGCTCCAGCGGGACTTGGAGGTCTGTCTGAGGGTTGAGATTGGCGGGTCATCGGGCGACATCCTCCCCCACTCCGTGCCTCCCGCAGGTGCCCGCCCGCTGGATGGCGAGCGCGCGCGGGTACCATAAGAGGCGGTAAGTTTCCTTGCACCAGCACGACGGCAAGTTCGAGATTCTGTCCAAGCGCGTGATGGCGCCGGGCACGACGCGGCTCGAGGTGAAGGCCCCGCGGGTGGCCCGCAAGGCACGCGCCGGGCAGTTCGTGATGGTGCGCGTGGACGAACGGGGAGAGCGCATCCCACTTACCATCGCTGAGCGCCACCCCGACAAGGGGACGATTGCCATAGTGTTCCAGGCGCTCGGCTTCTCCACTCGGCAGATGGCCGACCTGGAAGTCGGACAGTCGTTCAAGGATGTGCTTGGCCCTCTGGGTCAACCCACCGATGTGCGGCGCTGCGGCAGAGTCGTCTGTGTGGCGGGAGGCCTGGGCATTGCCTTCATGTACCCGGAGATCGTCGCCTTCGCGGAGGCCGGCAATGACATCACCTCGATCCTGGGCGCGCGCAGCAAGGACCTCCTCTTCTACGTCGAGGAGATCGAGGCCCTGAGCACCCACGTGCACATCGCAACCGACGACGGATCGCTCGGCCATCACGGTCTCGTCACGGAGATACTGGCGGGACTTCTCGAGAAGGGCGAGCACTTCGACTATTGCATCGCTACGGGACCCATACCGATGATGAGGGCGGCGGTGGAACTGACCAAACGGTACGACCTGCCAACCCTGGTGAGCCTGGACCCGATCATGGTGGACGGCACCGGAATGTGTGGGGCATGCCGGGTCACGGTGGGCGGAGAGGTGAAGTTCGCGTGTGTGGACGGCCCCGACTTCGACGGGCGCCTGGTGGACTTCGACGAGCTGGCAAACCGCAAGCGCGCCTTCGTCGAGGAGGAGGAGCGCTGCCGGCTGGAGGAGACAGCGGATCGCCTCGAAAAAGAGCGCGAGGCCGAGCAGTCCGGCGATGCGACCTCACGGTGAGCTGACCTGTGGCTGAGGAGACGACGACGAACAGAAAGGCGAAGAGAGAGCCGCGCAATCCCCTGCCCCGGCGGCCCCCGAAGGAGCGCGCGAACGACTTCGCCGAGGTCGCGTTGGGCTTCGACGTGAAGGCCGCGCTCGCGGAGGCGCGGCGCTGTCTTCAGTGCAAGCGTCCGACGTGTATCGAGGGGTGTCCTGTGGGGATAGACATCCCCGGCTTCATCAAGGCGGTCGAGGAGGAGCGGTTCGAGGATGCGGTGAGCGTGCTGAAGGACCGCAACAACCTCCCGGGGATCTGCGGGCGAGTCTGTCCGCAAGAGACGCAGTGCGAGAAAGCGTGCGTCCTCGGGAAGCGGCAGGAGCCGGTGGCGATCGGCGCGCTGGAGCGGTTTGTGGCCGACTGGGAGCGGGACAACATCGAGTCTCGCCCTCAGCCGAACCAAGGCCACGATGCGCCGAAGGTCGCGGTCATAGGATCGGGGCCGGGCGGACTGACGGCCGCGGCCGACCTCGCGCGCTGCGGCTATCGCGTCACCATCTTCGAGTCCCTGCACGCGCCGGGAGGCGTGCTTCGCTACGGTATTCCGCCCTTCCGGCTGCCCAGGGATATACTGGACCGCGAGGTGGACTACGTGAAGAGCCTCGGGGTCCAAATCGAGACGAACGTGCTGGTCGGGAAGACGCTGACGCTCCAAGAGCTGATGGAGGAAGAGGGGTATGAGGCGGTCTTCATCGCGACGGGAGCGGGGCTGCCCTGGTTCCTGGGCATTCCGGGGGAGAATCTAAGCGGGGTGTACTCGGCGAATGAGTTCCTCACACGCATCAACCTGATGCAGGCGTACCGTTTCCCTCAGTATCGCACGCCGATTCGGGTGGGCAAGAAAACGGTCGTCATCGGCGGCGGGAACACCGCTATGGACTCCGCGCGCTGCGCGCTCCGCATGGGATCGCAATCTGCGATTCTCTACCGGCGGACCCGCGCTGAGATGCCGGCGCGCGCGGAGGAGGCGGAGAACGCGCTGGCGGAGGGCGTCGAGCTGCGCGAGCTCACGGTTCCAGTGCGCGTGTTAGGAGACGAAAAGGGACGTGTGCGCGCCCTCCAGTGTCAGCGCGCGAAGCTCGGCGAGCCCGACGCCAGCGGACGGCGCCGTCCGCTGCCGATAGAGGGCAGCGAGTTCGACGTGGAGGCGGATACGGTGGTGATCGCGGTGAGCCAATCGCCCAACCCGCTGCTGCCGAGCACCGAGCCGCGGCTGGAGTTAGGCAAGGACGGAAGGCTCATCGTCAACCCCGAGACCAACGAGACGAGCATTCCAGGCGTGTTCGCCGGCGGCGATATCGCAAACGACGCCGGCACCGTCATCGCCGCGATGGGAGACGGCAAGGTGGCCGCACGGGCCATCGACCAGCACCTGCGGAAGAAGCACGGCCTCGGCCCAAGCCCCCACTGACCCCCGCCCCTTGCCCCTCCCGGTGGCACAGGTTTTCAACCTGTGCAGGCGGCACAGCCGCCTCCTGTAGGGTTATCATAAGACGGTCTCCTCCTGCGGGTGTTGAAATAGGTGCTTGACGCACAAACACCTGACACAGAGAGGAGACCGAAGATGCAGTACGTAGGACTGGACGTGCACAAGAGCTTTACCACGATGG
>DAOVEW010000054.1 GCA_030668755.1 Bacillota bacterium
CGTGCGCCGGAGCCAGACGCACTTGCCGTAGTAGATGTCACCGAAATGCCCCTTGTCGGCGAGCGCCTTGAGGAACCTGGCGGGGGCCGTGTAGCGAGAGGACTGCGCGGCCATGAGCAGGCGGCCGGCCTTCTCTGCTGCGGCGACCATCCGGCGGGCATCGCGCGCGTCCATGGCGATGGGCTTCTCGCAGAGGACGTGCTTTCCGGCCTTGAGGGCATCCAGTGCAATTGGCAGATGGGTGTTGTTCGGCGTGCAGATGGAGACCGCGTCCACGAGGTTGTCGGCGAGGAGGTCGCGGTGGCTCCGGAAGGCGTGAGGCACGCCGAACTCCTCTGAAACGGCCTGCAGACGGCCGGCGTCAACGTCGCAGACGGCGGACACCTCAAGGCCCGTGCATTCCCGGCAGGCGCGCAAGTGGAAGCGCGCGATGGTGCCGGCGCCAACGATTCCCAGGCGTACCTTCTTTCGCATCGGCAGTCTCCTTGCGTATCAGTGGAACGAGTTTCGGACAGGTGTTCCGGCTCACTATTCGACTAGTCCGGCCCCGCTCCCTTCGAGGCACGCCGGCGCATCGCCGCGGTGGTCTCGCGCGCGTTGTGAGGGAGGCGGCGCATGCGAATGTCCTCGTATCGCGCAGACAGGATGGCTCGCGCCTCCCGCTCGTGTCGCCGGCGGCGCGGGGTCATGTACTTGACGGTCATGATGGCCGGAGCCTCCTCTTTGAGGAGGCCGGCGAGGTCGCAGAGCAGGCCCGCCGCGTGCGCGGGAGCGACGTTCATGTCGGACGTCAGAAGATCGAACCGTCCCCGGAGGTCGGCGCGCTGCGCGAGGTCTTCGGCCCGACACTGGAGGTGTCGAACGTTGGGCAGGGAGCAGACGCGAGCATCCAAGGAGGCGGGGTCAACGGCGACGACCTCGTCGGCGATGTCGGCGAGCACCATCGCCCACCCCCCCGGGGCCGAGCCGAGGTCAATGACCCGGGCTCGCTCTGGCAGGCATATGTCGAAGGCGGCGAGGGCCTCGCGGATCTTCCACTGTGCCCGGTTGAGCGGGCGCTCACCGGGGGCATACTTGCGCTGCTTGCGGAGGACCTTACGGAGGATGTCTGGCGGCCGGTTGACTCCGATGTAGGCAGTGTCCTGGTAGACTTCGACGGCGACGTGCCAATCCACGTCGGCGTTGTAGTCGCCGACCGCGGCGAGCATCGGCTCCAACTCCAGGGCGGCGGCCCGCGCGAGGTCGCGGCTAGCCCAGGGGTGGTCGCCGCGGCGGTGGCACCGAACGACGAAGGTGTCGCCGCGGCGGATCCGGCCCACTCGGGCCGCGGCGGCGGCGATCCCGGAGAAGCACGCGGGGTCTGCGCCAACGGGCGCCTGTGCCTGCACGGGCAGCACGCGCGCGACACAGCGCGTGTCGGCGGCGGCGATGCGGGCAAGCACCTCGCGTTCGGGCAGCTCGGTCGCGACTACGATGTTGCCCTTCATGAGCAGGGGCCGCCCGTGCGCGCCCGGCAGAACCCGGCAGAGCTCGCGACGGGCCTCGCCTTCGAGCCCGGCCGCGGTGGTGACGAGGAGCGTGGTATTGGCGCTGAAGTCGAGACCGTCTGCGCGCCTCATGCGCGGGCCTCGACCATGACAACTGCCCCCCTCCCCACATTCAGCACTTGGGCGGCGCTCCCCATGTTGACCGCGATCTCAAGCCGCCCAGTGCTTCCGAATAGCGCGAGCAGCTCACTGGGCTGTCTGCCAGCGTAGGCGAGGCAGACCTCTTCGATGACGCTGTCGCCGACACGTATCACCACTCTGTCAGACGCGGTTTCGCGCTGCCAGGTGATGAAGTATTGCTCCGACAGGTCGGTTACGAGATTGCCAAAGCGGTCGACGTGGACGACGTGGGCCTCGAGCCCTGCCTCGTTGACGACGGGTCGAGAAACGGGCAGCCACTGGAGGGAACCGGTGGCCTCGGGCCCGAGGGAGTCCGCGGGGAGCCCGGAGGCTAGGTGGGCCGCAACGGGTGCGAGGATATCTCGGCCGTGGAAGGTCTGGCTCACCTCGGGCAAGAAATAGCGGTGCCGCTCGATGGAGAAGGCGCTGAACTCGCGGGCACTCGCCAGCACATAGGTGAGCACGCCGTTGTCCGGTGCGACGAAGTGCTGCCCGTGGGCCCGCACCGCGAGCAGCCTCCGCTCGCTGCCGACTCCGGGGTCCACGACTATGAGGTGGACCGTTCCCTCGGGGCAGTAGGGCCACGCGGTATCCAGGAGGAATGCGCCCTGCTGGATGTCCTGGGGGGCGATGTCGTGGCAGAGGTCCACGATGCGCGCGGTGGGGCAGATGCCGAGGATGACCGCCTTCATCACGCCTACATAGGTGTCGGTGGTGCCGAGGTCGCTCAACAGGGCGACCAGTGGGCCCCGTCTCTGACTCGCCATGGTACAACTCCCGCCGTAGGATTCCCGGGAGGAGTTTCGGTGGGCAAGAGGGGGTTCCTGCGGTGCTGACCGCGCGGCAGCGCATTGAATTGTGGTGGGAAGCGCACAAGAACGGACTAACAAGCCTTGACTATATGACACTCATGGGCTATACTACCACTGGAAGATCGAAGGACATGAAAGAGTGTGTGAGGAGGTGCCAGATGTCTTCTTTGAGACGTTGGGAGCCGTTCCGCGGGCTTGCGCGGATGCAGCGCGACCTGGATCGCGCGTTTGAGGACTTCTTCGGCCGACCGCTGATCGAGTCGGAGGCGGAGGGTGTCCGGGCTCCGTCGGTGGATGTGTGTGAGACAGAGGATGAGGTCATTGTGTCGGCGGAGATGCCGGGCATAGACAAGAAGGACCTGGAGGTGGAGGTGCTGCCGGAGTCCGTCTCTGTGAGGGCGGAGATGTCGCAGGAAAGCGAGCAGAAGGAGACGACCTACCATCGAAAGGAGCGCACCTGGAGACGCTACGAACGGACGATACCGCTTCCGGCCGAGGTGGTCAGCGATCAGGCGAAGGCGAAGCTGAAGGACGGAGTGTTGGAGATCTGGCTTCCGAAGAGCGAGCGTGCCAAGGCTGCGAGACCGAAGAAGGTCCAGATCGAGTAGGAAGGCCGCTGGAATGCCGAAACGGGCGGGGCCGGGAGGCCTCGCCCGTCCTGTCTGGCCTGGCGCTAGCCGGCCTTCTGCTCTCCCAGGCGCTGGATGTGCTTGACGTACTCCTGCGCGCTCATCAGTGCGCGCACCTCGGCGGGGTCAGAGAGATCGATCTTCGCCAGCCAGCCCGCGCCGTACGGATCCTGGTTGATCTGAGCTGGGTCGTCGTCGAGGCTGGTGTTCACCTCGATGACTCGCCCGCTCACCGGTGAGTTGATGTCGCTGGTCGCCTTGACCGACTCGACGGTTCCGAGGAACTCGCCTCGCCGAGCCTCATCATCGCGATTGGGAAGATCGATGTAGACGACCTCGCCAAGCTGCTCCTGGGCGTAATGCGTGATGCCGACGGTTGCCACTCCGCTCTCCACTCTCGCCCACTGATGGTTCTCGCTGTAGTGCAGGTCGCCAGGATACACGGTTGGCCTCCTAACTGGTTCTCGGTCACTCGCTCTACGCGTGCCGCCTTCGCGGTCCGCTGCTCTCTTGCGCCCAGCCTGCTGCAGGAACGGGCTGCTTGGGCTTTGGGCATGTTACGGCGTCCTGGAGGGCGCTCCCTTCTTGCAGTGTCCGCCGGCTAGGCATGTCCGGCATCAGGCAGGCTGCGACTCCGCAGATGCGACAGCAGCAGGGCCATCTCCCGCGGGGGCGGGGCGGAGAAGCTCATCTGCTGGCTGCGGACGGGATGCCGGAGGCGCAGCACGTGGGCGTGCAGGGCCTGTCCGGGCAATGAGCGAACCTTGGCGAGGGTTTCGGCGTCGAGAGCTGCTTTCTCCTGCCGCGCCCTGCGCCTGCCATAGACAGGGTCGCCCACGACCGGGTGGCCTTGGTGTGCGAGATGAACGCGGATCTGGTGGGTGCGGCCTGTCTCGAGGTGGGCTTCGACGAGGGTCATGGGTCCGAAGCGCTCGAGCGTCGTCACGTCGGTGAGCGCGGAGCGGACTCTTCGGCCCTCGGATGGCGCAGAGACGGCCGCCATGCGCTTTCGCTCGCGCAGGTGGCGGCCGATGGGGACGTCGATGAGAAGGCGGTCCTCGCGCAGAGCGCCCCAGACGAGTGCGAGGTAGGAGCGTTCGACCTCCCGGCGGCGCACCTGGCGGGACAGGTCTCTGTAGGCCAGCTCCGTCTTCGCGACAGCCATGAGCCCAGAGGTGTCGCGGTCGAGGCGGTGGACGATGCCCGGGCGATGGGAGCCGCCAATGGTGGGCAGGTGGCCCGCATGGGCGAGGAGGGCGTTGACGAGTGTGCCCTCGCTGCGGCCGGCACCAGGGTGGACGACTATGCCTGGAGGCTTGGTGAGGATGAGGATGTGATCGTCCTCGAAGAGGATGGTGAGGGGAATGGACTCGGGTGCCGGTTCGCTGGGGAGCGGTTCCGGGCGTGCGACGGTGACCTCCTCGCCTGCCGCAAGCCGCCGCGCGGGCCGCGCGCGGCGGGCGTTGACCAGAACTCGGCCGGACTTGGCCAGGCGCTCGGCCTGCGAGCGAGTAAGGTCCGGCGCGCGCGCCGCGAGAAAGGTATCGAGTCGCCGGCCGGCATCGGCGCGCCCGACCTTGAAGGACTGGACCCATTCCGTCATGGTGGGGCCTCAGGCAGGTTGGAAGGCATCCGGTCGCCCGCGCGGCGGTTTAGGAGAAAGAAGGCGCCGAGGGCGGCCGCGAAGATGACGGCGCTGGCGGTCTGGGCCTCGGTGATGCCGTCGAAGAGCACGTGCGCGGTATAGCCCTTGCGGAGCACCTCGACCGCGGAGCGGAGGATGGAGTAGAGCATGAGGTAGAGTGCAAAGAGCTGCCCGCGGGCGGGGAGGCGGCGGAGCGAGATGAGGATGCCGAGGATGGCGAAGCTGCCGAGGGCGGAGTAGAGTTGGGTGGGGTGGCTTGGCTCGGTGGTGATGGCGGAGTCGGGGAAGAGGGCAAAGCGAACGCCCCAGGGCAAGTCGGTCGGTGCGCCGTAGCAGCAGCCGTTGAGGAGGCAGCCGAAGCGCGCGATGCCATAGCCGAGGGCAAGGGCCGGGGCCGCCATATCGGCGAGCGTCCAGAACGGGAGGCCGCGCCGCCGGGAGAAGAGCAACCCAGCGAGCACGCCCCCGAGGAGCCCCCCGTGGAAGGAGAGCCCGCCCTCACGCCACAGGTAGAGGGCCTGGGCCGGACGTGCGGCGTAGTCGGCCCAGTTCAGGGCGACGAAGAGTCCCCGCGCGCAGAGCACCCCCGCGATCAATACCCAGATGCCGAGGTCGAGGGGGATGTCTTGCGAGAGATGGAGCCGGCGGGCCTCGCGCCGGGCGAGGAGGATCCCGGCGATGAAGCCGAGCATGAGCAGTGTGCCGTAGCTGTGGACGGCGATGGGACCGATGCGAAAGAGGATAGGAAACACTGCGACACCTCCGAGCTAGTTTCGTCGAAAGAGGTCGTGGGCGAACAGGAGCACTCCGAGGGTGATGGCGGCGTCGGCGAAGTTGAAGACGGGCCACACCTGGAGATCTATGAAGTCCACGACGGCTCCCGTGCGGATCCGGTCCACGAGATTGCCCAGCGATCCCCCGAAGATCAGCGCCAGCGGCAGCGCGCGGCCGGGCGCCCGGAGCAGCCGCCCGCGCAGCACGTAGGCGAGGATGACGGCGCAGACGAGAGCGCCGGCGGCAACCAACACCCACCCGGCAGAGATGAGCCCGAAGGCCGACCCGATGTTCCGGGTGAGGGTGAGCTGCACCCAGTCGCCCAGGACGGGCAGGGAGGACCCTGCTCGCAGGGCCCTCGCGGCAATAGCCTTCGTGGTTTGGTCGAGGGCCAGGGTTGCTGCAGAGAGAAGGAGGAAGAGTGTGGTAGGGCGTCCCGTTTCAGTGGGCGCCCCCACGGCTATCGCTCCAGACGGTCCTGGCAGTCGAGGCAAAGGGTGGCGAAGGGAAGTGCCTTGAGCCTGGCCTTCTTGATGGCTCTTCCGCACGCGTCACACATGCCATAGGTGCCGCGATCGATCTTCTCGAGGGCATTGATGACCTTGTGGATCATGCTCTCAACGCTCTCGCGGATAGCGAGGTCTTTCTCGCGCTCGAAGGTTTCGGAGGCCAGGTCCGCGGGATGATCGTCGTAGGCCGACACCTCGTTGGCACGCTCGGACTCGTCGAGACCGGCGGCGCGGCTCTCGATCTCTTCGAGCTCTGCCTCGAGGCGCTCGCGCTCTGCCAACAGCAGCTCGCGGAACTTTTCGAGCTCCTCCCGCGAGGCATTGGAAATGGGGCGGGCCTTCGCCTTCCGCTTGGCTTTGGGCTTCGCCTTGGCCTTCTTCTTGGTGCTCTTTCGCCTGACCGCAGTTCTCACGGCCATCTCTTGCGTTGTCCTTTCCTAAGTCCGGTGGGGTCTCTTCGCAGGCATTATCGGCGCCTCTCTATGTTACCTTGACGCCGATGCCAGTAACCCGTCGGGCGACTATTCAGTCAGATATTCCACACAACGGGCGCAAAGGCCCGGATGATCCTCTCGGCCGCCGACAGAGGCCTGGTGGCGCCAGCAGCGCTCGCACTTCGCGGCGGGAGAGCGGCGGCCTGCGATCTTGAGCGCCTCGGTGCCATCGGTATCGTACGCGCTCTCCGGCGCCTGCTCGGGGCGACCTGCGTGAATCACGAGGGAAACGCCGCTTGCCGCCGCCAGGTCGTCTTCGCCAAGTACGCCGACCAGCGTC
>DAOVEW010000005.1 GCA_030668755.1 Bacillota bacterium
CAACCCAAATGTGGAACGCGGCTTCGGGGCCGCACGGGATACAGAGGCGGCGGAGAGGCCGGGATTCGAACCCGGGACAGGGCTTTTGACCCTGTAACCGCTTAGCAGGCGGCTGCCTTCAGCCACTCGGCCACCTCTCCGACGTGCCCGCACGCATACTAGCAGATTCGGCCAGAGCATACAAGGAAGAAGTGGCGAGGAGGCACTGAATGACCCAAGCCGTGAAGAAGCCTCCTTTGGACAACGCGGAAGCCGCCGACAGTCCCGCACCGATCGCCCCGAGGCCCTGGTGGAAGGACGAGGCCGTCCAGATATCTTTCGGGACAGGGTCAGCGAGCCGGCTGTCCGACGTCGCCGCGGCCCTGATGCCAAGGGTGCTGGCGCGCGCCGCGCACCACATGGAGGGCATGCATCGCGGCGAGAAGGCCGAGCAGCCCGGCCGCGCCCCAGAACGACAGATCCGCACACATCCAACAGATCATACTTGCACTCTCTGCACCCCGGCCGCTGTCAGTGCGCGACCTGAAGCTTGAACTGCTTGCCAGCGCTGACCGAGAGAGACCTGCGACGGCGCTCTCGCTGCGCCCGCTCTATCTCATCGTGGTGGGCGCACCAGTCCCACACATCTTCGTGCCGCACGCGGACCGAGTGCCATCCGTTCGTCCTGCTGACCTGATGCCGGTGGAAGCGCATCTCAAGCTCCTGGGTAGCAGATGTAGCTCTGATCAGGTCCTTCTACCGGCTCTATTCCACAAAACAGCACGGCCTCGACCGGCTCTCTGACCGGCTCTCTGGCAGGGCGCCGGCACAGCCTCTGAGAACAGAGGACTCTGATGGGAGGGACTGCGATGAGGATTGACACGCACGTTCACTGGAGTTCGGAAGAGGGATACGTGGACCGTCTCGTCGAGGCGGAGCGGCGGCTTGGTTTCGACAAGGTATGTCTCAACGGCGCAGTCTGGGCCGCGCACCGAGAGGCGAACGATGAGGTGGCCGCCGCCGCGGCGAGGCGTCCAGACGCAATCGTCGGCTTCGCCTATTTCCGGCTCGGGGCCTGGGGGCCGGAGCGTGTCCGAGAGCTGCACGACCAGGGCTTCCGCGGGCTGAAGTTCATCCGCCCGCCGGCCCGCTACGATGACAGAGCCTTCTATCCCGTGTACGAGGCGGCGGAAGAGCTGCGCCTCGTGGCCCAGTTCCACACCGGAATTGTGGCGCGCACGCCGACTGACAGGGAGCACGACATTGACAACGAGCGACACCGGCAGATCTACCTCGACACGATCGCCCGCGCATTTCCTTCGCTCAAGATCGTCGGTGCCCACCTGGGCAACCCCTGGTATGAGGAAGCGGGCATGGCCTGTCGGTGGAATCCAAACCTCTACTTCGACCTGAGTGGGTCCAGCCTGAAGAAGCGGCCGCCGGAGTTCTTCCAGTCCATTCTGTGGTGGACAGAGGAGGGCCAGTACCGCGATCCGGAGGGAAGGCACGCCTGGGAGAAGGTGGTGTTCGGCTCGGACGTTGCGATCGAGCAGATCGGCGACGTCGTGAACGACTACCAGCGCACGATGGATGCAATCGGCCTGCCGCCCCCGCTTCAGGAAGCTGTCTTCGGCAACACGATGGCGAAGCTGCTGGGTCTTGATACGTAGCGGCCGGCCCATGCGCTTTCCGCGTGAACAAAGCCGGGCCCGCCCGCGTCTAATGCAGTGAGGCGGGCTGTTGCGAGGATTGCTGCATGGGAAGAGACTTCTGGCGGCGTCGACGAAGGAGGAGGAAGGCCAGCTTCCTCGGGAGACCGCGGTCTCCGGCCGAGGAGATGAAGGGGGCGCTGGAGGAGCTGCGGGACCGCAGGGAGCGCAGCCGCCGAAGAGCGCGCGGCAAGCGACGCCATATCGACGATTACCGGGAACTTGTGATAGAGGGTGACGAGCGGGGGACGCTCTCCGAGGCACTCCTCAAGCTGACGGCCGAGAGCCATCGTGACCGACATCTGCTCCTGGCCGAGGAGACACGGCGCAGCGAACTGCCATCGGCGTCGCAGAGCGGAACCGGTCCCGGGGATGCCCAGGCGCAGGCAGAAAGTGCCCTCGAAGAGCTGCGGGAGGATTTGAGGAAGCGGGGCGCTCCAGAGCGCACTCACTACTACAGAGCCAGCGAGCGACGCGACACCGGGGAAGTGGACCGGACGTACGTCGTAGACGAGGAAGAGTAGGACCGCAGCGAGGCCCACAGAGCCCTCCCTAGGGCAAATGGCGGGTTTGGCGTGCGATTGGACGCTCTTTCTTCTTGGCCCATCTCAGAAGGTGCCCCGTTGTGTGGAAGACCCCCAGTGGACGCAGACCGAGGGACGCCGACGACGGCGGACTTCGGTCGCAGTTGTTTGACAACGAGATAGTTTCCCGATAAGGGCAAACCCGGCGAAAGGCGGGGACGCAAAGCCACGGGTCTACGGTCCGCATACCACGGACTATGACGGCCAGGCTGCCGAAGGAACAGGAGCTGACGCTGCCCCAACGGACAGGGCGGCATCAGCAAGAAGCAGCCTGGTGGGTTTGGCCTCGCTGAATAATCGAGCGATTATTGGGACCCGCTCTGAGAGACCACTGGGCTCTTCGGAGCGGGTCCTTGCTTATTTCGGATGTGGAGGTCGGGTGTTAGATGGGCCGGCAAGTATGGAACAACCAGAACCGTCAGGCAGGAGCAGGCGGCACAGTGGCAGCGCAACGGGCAATCAAGCGAGGCCTTGCGATAGGCCGGGCGCGAGCTCATACCATTCTCGTGGCCCTCGGCTTGTCGTACAGCATCGCGGCCCTGTCGGGCGCGGCGCATGCAACGTCCGCTCGGCTGGATTTCGGTGTGTCCACTCTGTCGTTCCCCTCGGCCGACCCAGATTCGGTTCCCGTCATCCGCGCGGTCGAGAATCCCGTGGCTGTAGACGTAACCATCAACGGCCCGCACTCGACGATATCACAGCTCACGGTCCAGGCCGCGGGAGACCTGATCTCAGGTCCCGATCAGATTGCCATCGATCACGTTGGCTGGCAGGGCCAGGGCGAGGGCTTCGTCCCGGGACCCGCGAGGCTGAGCAAGGACGAGCCCAGGCTCGTCGGCCAGTGGGTGGGCAAAGGCGCCAAACAAGGTAGTCTTCGGTTTGGCATGGAGAACTCCTGGGACTACGCAGCAGGAGTCTACAGCCAGACCGTTGTGTATACGCTCGTCGCCTACTGAAAGTAAGGGCGACGTCATCAAACGGCAAAACTAGAAAGGTGGAGGCTGAAAATGAGAAAGGTAACAGCAGTATGGGCAGCGGCGGTCGCATGCCTTGCCCTGCTGACCGCAAGTGCGGAGGGCTGGGCGGCGACTGACCAGCAGTCGCTGACGATCAACGCCACGGTGTCGGCAAAGGCGAAGCTGACGCTGGGCGTAGCTGCGATCAACTTCCCGGACGCAGATCCGGATTCCGTGCCCTCGATCGCAGCGACGGAGAACCCCGTCTCGGTCACGGTGAAGACGCAGGCCGGGTCGGCGTCGAGCGTGACACTGACGGCCCAGGCAAACGGAGACCTCGACTCCGGCACCGACACCATCGACATCACCAATGTGACGTGGACTGCAACCGGCGCTGGGTTCGTCGGCGGCACCATGGACACAGCCGCGCAGTCGGCCGGCGCTTGGACCGGGTCCGGCCGTCGTGACGGCACGTTCTCATACGCGCTGGCCAATAGCTGGGACTACACGGCCGGCAGCTACTCGCAGACAGTCGTCTATACGCTGACAGCTCCGTAGCAGGGATCACAGACACGGCCTGGAGATGCTCAGGGCCGGGCCGGAGCCGGATTCACGGTTCGCCCGGCCCTGAGTGGAAGTGACGTCCGAGGCCAAGCGAGAACAGGAGAGAAAGCAATGTCCAAGGTCATGGCTGCCTGGATGGTCGGACTGGCGTGCTGCATGTGCGCCGGCGCCGCGCTGGCTGTGCCCTGCTCGATGGAGATCTCGCCGCTGACGCTGGAGCTCCAGTTGGCGCCTGGGCGGGCCCACACCGGCCACATTCAGATCACGAACGCGGGCGACGGCGCGGAGCACATCCGCGCCTACGCCCAGGACTGGACCCTGAAGCCCGACGGCGTCGTCGTCTTCCTGCCCGCTGGAAGGCTCCCCAGCTCGGCGAGCGTATGGGTCACCATTGCGCCGGCCGAGTTCGACCTTCAGCCGGGACAGAGCCAGCGGGTTCGCTACACGATTCGAGTGCCCGAGGATGCCTCGGGAGAGGCTCGCACAGTGATCATTTTCGAGGCAGGCGGGCGGGATCTCTCGATCTCGAATGGGCCTTCTCGTCTGGTGCCGCGCGTCGGCACCATCTTCTACGTGCACTGCGGACCGCGCCCCGCCGGGCAGGCGCGCGTTCTGCGCTTCGAGCCGGGTCGGGAAGCGGGCACGATGACCGTGGAGAATGCAGGGCCAGCGCACCTGCGTTTCACAGGAGAACTCGAGATTCGTTCAGAAGGCAAGCTCGTACGCCGGTGCGTCTTGCGGCCGTTCGTCGTGCTTCCCGCTCCGTTCAACATTCAGCGCGCCCGGCTCGGCCCCGACCTCTTCGCGGGTCTGCCAGCGGGCCACTACGAAGTCACAGCCATTCTCGACCATGGAGGGACCGCCCTGCTGGGTGCTCGCGCTGAGGTGGACCTGGGCCCCGAGCCGCCGTTGCTCATTGCGAGTGAGGAATGATCTCCGGGCGCACGAGCGCCATATGCGGACTGCTGCTGATGGTCGCCGCCGGAGTGGCGGGGGCCACCCAGGAGCAGTCCGCATCTCTTAGGCTCACTGGATCGGCGGCGACACTTTCACAGGTGGCCGACTTCGGCGACGGACCCCGTGTGCCGCTCTCTGAGCTTGGCGGGCGGCTGGGCGTCATCGTGACAGTAGCAGGCCGAAACATCAACATCGTGCGGCGCGACGGCAGTGAGCTGCGCCTGAAGGGCGCGTTCGCCGGAGATCCCCGGCTCCCTGTCGCCTCCGACGCGATCCTGATTCGCGATGGTGAGGCCTGGGCGCTGCCGGAGGAGGCACTGCCCCTCCTTGGTCTGGCCGAGACCGGCCGCCAAGGCCCGCGGCCGTCGGCCATGCGACGAGACGGTTCGGCACCGGGGGCCTTCCAGGCATTCGAGGTCGCCAAGCCCGCCGTTGCGCGGCCTGCGCCCAGACCTCCGGCGACTTCGCCGCACGCGCGAGTCCTGCCGAGCTTGGCCACGAACTCGCCGGCGGAGTCGGGATGGGTCGAGGTCTACCCGGTCGAGGTGGAGGTCGGGATCGGCCGCACCTCCACGTTCACGTCCCAAGGCATGACAGGCTTCTACCAGCAGGTGATTGGGCCGGCAGCCAGCTCGACCGGCTACCAGCCCCGAGAGCTGGAGCCGCGCTCCCCGGTCAGCACCACGATGTCGCACTTACACCTGGAGACAGCCGACGGGGACCGGTTCTTTGCGGTCGGCGACGTCTTCCATCCCCTCTGGGGCACGGCAACAGGGATTGAGGTCGAATCGGCCATTTCAGAGCACTCTCGCGTAGCGGCATCGGTCATGGTCCCGAGCGACACTCGGGGCGAACATCCCGACGGCCGGTTCGCACTGCGGGCCTCGACTGCGGCGCCCGCCGGACTGGCCACTGAAGCGGCGATAGGAGCCGATGGCTCCTACTTCGCCTCCGGCAGTTGGGAGGGGCAGAGACTCTCGCTCCGCTCCTCCATTGCGGAACGGTCTGACCTCAGCCGCAGGGATGCCTGGTGCCAGCACCGACCGCTGCCATCGGTCACCATGTTCGGCCGCGTCTCGGAGGTGGCCGGTCTGTACGAGGCGCGGGCGCAGCTGCTGGGTGTCCACTGGCGTCTGGGGCGTGCCCACGTGGGTGTTGAGCGGACGCAAGGCACTTCCTTCGAAGAGCCCTGGGGCACGGATGCAATCTCGGTGTCCCTGCTCAGAGGCCAGGCTAGTGGTGTGGTGCGGTACCTCGTGCCCCGGGAGGGCACCGGGCGCGCCGGCCTGGAGTTGTCGCTGTCTCGCTGCGATTCTCTGGGCCGCCAGGTGTTCTTCAGCTCGTCCGCGCCGGACAACACAGAATTGGGCGCCAGCCGCAGCTATCGGCTCGGCACCTCTCTGCCGGTGGGGAAGGACCTGCGCGCACGGACGGCGCTCGACTGGGGGGCAAGCGGCATCCACCCCGAGGGCAAGCTCGAGTGGCGGCCATCCCGAGACCGGATGGTGGCCTTGCGCTACGGAGTGCTTGACTTCGGAGCTCCCGGAACGACGGCAGGCCGCGCTCTGGTTCTTCAGGCAAGCTGAGCCTTCGGCGATGCCGGCGAGGGCCCGCGGGGCACTGGACATGTCGTGGGGACAGTGAAGGACGATTCCGGCCTCGGGGTCGCTGATGTCATAGTTGTGCTGGATGGCGAGACGACGACCGTGACGGCCCCCGATGGGAGCTACAGGTTCGACGGAGTTGACCTGGGACGACACCTGGTGAAACTCGACGCGGCGCGGCTCCACACCGACCTCGGGGGACTGCTGCAGACGAGAGCCGTGTTCGTCTCACAGAACGAACCCGGCCGCGCCAATTTCCTGCTGGCCCGGCTGTGCCAGATCGCCGGACAGGTCTATGTGAAGGACGCCAGGTCCGACTATCGAGAGCCGCTCGCCAGCGTTGTCGTGGAGCTGAGCAGCGGGGTGCAGGCGACGACTGACAGCGGAGGGCGCTATCGGTTTGTCGGCCTGAAGCCCGGACGCTATACGGTTGGGGTGGCATCTACCACAGATCTGTTAGCCCTGATGCCGATTCCACCGACTTCCTGGTCCTTCAACCTCCGACCCGGCGAAAACGCCACGGGCGCAGACTTCGCATTCGAGCGCCGACAGCGCCACATCATCTTCGCCGTGCTTCCCGCCAGCTAGCAGCGAGCGGGTCCTCTCCCTTCGGCGCGCAGAACCGCAAGCCCTCGCCGTCTCAGATTCCTGGCGTGCCATCTACGTGGGGGTGGGACGCCTTTCTCCGGGCCGGTCGAAGGGCCGTGATCGTAGAAGGCACATTCCTGGGGCCGTGACCGCAGGAGGCACATTCCTGTGCCGACAGCCTGCATAGTAGGTCGCGACAAGAATGTCGCTCCTAGGAAGCCAGGCTTTGGGGTCACAGCATCCACGTGGAGCCTAAGGGACCCGTCTTGTGGCCCTGTGATGCCTGAGTTAACTGCCCCACCGGCCGGGGCTACTTCCCGTCCTCCGCCAAGCTGCCTGTGCGAGCAGGCGTGCGGGCCGCCCGCGCCGAAGTCCAGGGGATGGAGGAGGTTGCGGAGATGCCGGAGCCGAGTGCCGGAGCCGCGTCACCGCCCTGACACTGCGGAGACCGCGCCGCCGCCTGTTCCCGTGTGGGAACGGCCCCCGGCGCAGGCTGCGAGCGTTTTGCGCTGTCGAACTCTCCTCCTCCAGCCTTTGGCGTGTAGAGGGACCCGTGCAGGCTGTTCCCAGCGGTTCCCGGGTGCGTCGCGTCGGCGTTGAGGGCCGGGCGGCGAGCCGGCCTGCGGGCGCCGCAAGGAGCTGCACGTGGGCAGCGAGACCGAACGGGCGATGCTGGAGAACGACGGGATGAGAGACGAGAGGGCCGGTGGCGTCACGCCCAGAGCTGTACTGGTGGCCTTCGCGCTGCTCATCTTGATCGCCGTCGGGGCCTTCTACGTCGAGATCGCCTGGAACAAGATCTACATGTTCGCCTCCGGCGTCCCGGCCATGGCACCCGTCGTGCTCCTCTTCGTGCTCACTGCGGTCGCCGGCATTCCGGCCCTACGTCGAGCGGGCCTCACCCGCCGCGAGTTGCTGACTGTGTATTGCATTACGCTGGTAGGCGGACCGCTGGTCAGCCACGGCGTTCTCTTCTGGATGATCCCCAAGGTCATTGCCTACTACTATGTGGCCCGCGTTCAGCCCCTGTGGGAGACGACCTTTCTTCCGTTCGTGCCCGCGTCGCTCGCGCCCACGGATCCGCTCGCGGCCGAGGCCTTCTTTCAGGGCCACGCACAAGTCCCCTGGCAATTGTGGTGGGCTCCGCTCGGGAGCTGGGGGGCCTTCTTCTTCGCCCTCTTCATCTGCACGCTGTGCGCGGTCGTGCTGGTCCAGCGTCAGTGGATCACAAACGAGCGGCTCACCTTCCCCATTGCGCAGATTCCGCTGGAGATGGTCCGCGCGCCCGCGGGCCAAGGGAGGTCAGCGGCAGGCCGCCTGCCGGTGGCCTGGGTCTTTTGGGTCGGCCTCGGCGCCTCGCTGTTCGTGAACTTCATGAACTCGCTGTCCAACAGAGTGCCTGCCATACCCGCGATTCCGCTTGGACCCGTGGCGATCATCCAGTGGCAGAAGGTCGGGCCGTGGGCCGGACTCGGCCAGATCGATCTGGTTTTGTGGCCGTGGATGATTGCGGTCGCCTATCTGATACCGAAGGAATTGTCCTTCTCAGCCTGGTTCTTCTGGGTCGTGCGGCTGGCGCTGACGGTGGCCGCGGTCGCGGCGGGACATACGCCGCAGCGGCCGGAGGACTGGTACGAGAGTGGGTTCCCCGCTCCCTACTTTCAAGGGGGCGGTGCCGCTCTCGCGCTGTTCATCTGGGTGCTTTGGGCGGCTCGGCGGCACATCAGGCAGGTGTTCAGGATTGCCGCCAGTCATCAGTCGGGCAGGGCCGATGACCGGGAGCCTCTTACATATCGGCTGGCGCTGATCGGGTTCCTGCTGTCGTTCGGGTTCATGGTCTATTTCTGTTGGGCCGCCGGCTGCCGCATCGTCTTCGGCCTGGTGCTGATAGGGATGATAGTGGGCTACTACGTGATGTGGGCTCGCCTGCGCGCGGAGACGGGACTTGGCTTCCTCCCCTTCCCCCTCGAAGTCCAGAACGGCCTGACGTCCCTCGTCGGCACGGCCTCGCTCCGGCCTCGAGAGGTAGTGACCATGATCTCCACCCGTTGGGCCTACTTCCCCGGATTCGGCGAGTCCTCGGAAGTGATCACCGGGAACGTGCTCGAGTCGATCAAGATCGCCGACTCCGCTCGCATCAACTCGCGCCGCCTGACTCGAGCGCTGGTTGCGGGCCTCCTCCTCTCCCTTGTGGTCGGTGTGTTCGTCATCCTCGTCGGCTGCCATACCTACGGGTACTTCGGGCTGGGCATGGGCGGGGCTTACGGTTGGCCGTCGTGGCAGACGCGCAATGACGGAGGCCGCATCTTCGAATTCCTGACCAATCCGGCTCCGCCCGACACAAATGCGATCGCGGCCACGGTCGGAGGCGCGGCAGTGGCCGTTCTCCTCGGCGCGATGCGTTTGCGGTTCTGGTGGTGGCCGTTTCACCCCATCGGGTACATGGCCGCGAACTGCTGGGGGATGCACTGGTACTACATGCCGTTCTTCTTGGGGTGGGCGTTCAAGTCGTTGGTAATACGGTACGGCGGCCTGCGTCTGTACCGCGCGACGGTGCCGCTCGCCATCGGGCTCATCGTCGGCGACCTGGTCAACCAGGGCATCTGGTCGGTGGTCGCCGTCGTGACGCAGGGCCGTGTCTAGCTTGCGCCGGCGGGGTCTGCAACCCGGCCGCGGCGCAAGTCCCGGCAGGCCAGCCCGAGCGCAACAAGCATCAGAACCGATGCCCAGAACAGGTTGCCCGCGGCGCGCGCGTGATGGCTCACCAGAAGCACCGTCGCCGCGGCCAGCCCCCAGAGGGCGGCGCGCAGCATCCACGCCGACACCGGCCGCAGCATATCCGCCCGTTCGAGCAGCCGCAGAGCAACCGTGACCGGGAGCAGGAGCATTACGAAGAAGTAGGTCCACGAGAGGGCCGACACCAGGAGCAGGAGCACGGTCACGATCCCGTACTCGACCGGCCTGTGCCGGTCGGGCGGACGCCTTATCCCGCATGCCGCCAAGAACCAGAGCGCGAGCGCGGCGAAGAGCGTCAGGATGATCACGTTCACCTCGCGAGGCGCCAGGTCCACCAGCCCTACGTAGATTGGCTCACCCCCGCGCGCCATCACCTGCGCGTCCACATGGCTGAGGTAGCGGCGGGCGACAGCCGGGAGAGACTGATTCCCGAAGTCCACCGCGTGCTGTCCCCAGTCGCCGGCCTCCCCACGCGAGAGATACGGCATCACCACCCGGCGGGCCCATTCGCCGACCTCGCGCAGATTCCGCTGCAAACCCCGTACGGGCGCCGGGACCAGCACCAGAAAGACGGCACAGGAGAGAACGGCCGCGCCCACGACTCGGAGTCGGCCGCGATACAGGAAGTAGGCGAGCAGCGGCGCGGGGAACGCTTTGATGGCGATGGCTGCGCCGAGGGGGAGACCCGAGAGCCATTGGCGCCCGCGCAGATCGAGGAGGTACGACCAGTACACCAGCAGCATGATGAGGATGTTCGTCTGGCCGAGGATGAGATTGTCGATAGCGTAGGCAGCAACCAAAAGGCCCGGTATCCAGTGATAGCGGAGAGGGACGTCCTCTCCGCCCGGGAAGGCGATGGCGCGTGCCAGGTGCCCCGAGACGCTGAAGAGCCACAGGTTGGCCACATACCAGAGGAAGTAGAATGAAGCAAAGCCCAGTGCGCAGAACGGAGCCACGAGCACCGCGAAGGTGGGTGGATACCGATAGTGGGGAAGGTTGGCGAGGCCCTGGCCGTTCAACACGCGGCGGCCGGCGTCGTACCAGACCTCCGCGTCCTTGAAGTCGCCGTGGAGGAACTTGCCCACCATGTACGCAGTCAGCAGCGCGACGAGAAGGCCGGCAATCAGCAAGGCGAGGCGGGCAGCGAACGGCTCGTTGCGAAACCGCGGACCCAGACCACTCACTGGTGCCTCCGAGATGGATGCCGCCGACGATGCGTCATCGTGCCGTGTGTGTTCGACCTGCGGTCTTGGAGCGCCTGCCCCCTGAGAGGTGGGATTCGAGGGGGAGAGAAGTACTCCGAGGAGCTCCGAGAGGACGGCATGAAGGTCCTGCGCCGCGAGGAGATATGGATCCACACTCACTTCGTGACGGACTGCGCCTATCTCCCAGATCACTCCGCGCGGGAGATACGCCGGAAGATGGACCGCGTGCTGGATAAGCTCGGCATCGTCTTCGGCATTCACTTCGATGCACGCGGCGACGAAGGACTGCGTATCGTGCTGGAGTGCATCCCTCTCCCGGAGACGATGGCAGAGATCGAGTCGAGCCTCGAAAAGACCATCGAGCCCGTCCCTGCGCGCCCGCGGCGAACGCACGTCGAGATCGAGCCGCCCAAGCGGCGCAATGGGGCGAAGAGGAGGTAACTGTGTCGCTATCGCTGGCCCTCGTGGGCCTGAAAGGCCATCAGTACGTTGTGCTGGAGGCCCTCTCGGAACTGCCCGAGGTCTCTATTGCGGCAGTCGCTGACGAGAATCCGGAGGCCCTGAAGCGCGTGCCCGATTTCCCAAGGGCGAGCGGGGAGACGCGCACCTACCTGGGCTATCGCGAGCTGTTGGAAAACCATACCCCCGACATCGTGGTGGAGGCCGGCACCGATAGAGACCGAGCGGACATCTTGGTCGCCTGCGCTGAACGCGGCATCAACCTGATATCCGAGAAGCCGCTCGCATACGACTTGGAAGCGCTGGAGCGGGTCGAGAAGGCGGTGGCCGGAGCCGGTGTCAAGGCCAGCATGCTCCTCACCATGCGCTGCGACCCGCCATATCTGGCAGTGCGCGAGGCGATAGCAAGTGGCGCGGTCGGCGAAGTGATACAGGGCGGGGGCCAGAAGTCCTACCGACTCGGGGAGCGGCCGGCCTGGCAGAAGAGCCGAGAGACCTTCAGCGGCATCATCCCCTTTGTGGGCATCCATGCCATGGACCTGTTCCGATGGACGACGGGCCGTGAGTTCGTCGAGGTCATGGCCTACGCCTCGAACGTGAGTCAACCCGAGATCGGCGACCTGGAGAACAACGCCTGCGTTGTGGCCAGGCTCGACAATGGCGGCTCGGCCGCCTTCCGGCTGGACTACTGCCGGCCGGCCGCCGCGCCAACCCACGGCGACGACCGACTGCGCGTGGCCGGCAGCCAGGGAGTGATCGAGGTGCAGCAGGGCGCGGTCACCCTCATCACCCGGGATGACGGGCCGAGAGTCCTCCCGCTGCCGCCGCCGGTCAACTTCTTCGCCGACTTCGTGGACGCGGTGCGCGAAGACCGTGAGCCCTTCATCCCGTTCTCGGACTGCGTGCGCATCACCGAAGTCGTTCTCCGCGCCCGGGAATCCGCCGAGTGCGACCGTCCCGCGCGCCTCGCTGACTCTTGACGGAGGAACCCATGAAAATCCATCTCGTGCTGTCGGCATGCCTCC
>DAOVEW010000019.1 GCA_030668755.1 Bacillota bacterium
CTCGATGAACTGCGTCGCGCGGAGGACGAGGTTGGTTAGGAACGGGTCCTGGGTAGATGCCTCGATCTCGAGGTGCGTCTTCAGATCCTCGAGCGTGCAGAGCGAGGTCCCCGTCGTCGATTCCAGGACCTCAAAGCAGAACTCGAAGACCGGGTACATCTCGATCGGGACGCCGCCCTTCTTCGCGTACCAGCGGTAGTAGGCGACGCCAGGGACAAACGTGGCCGCCGGGTCGTCCAGAACGATGTTTTCTACTTTGAACTTACCGGTGCTGATCTGAACGATCGGGTTGTCGGATGTCAGATTGAACACCGCACGCAACAGGTCGTTGGCGTCATAGACGCGCACAAAAAAACTGGCGTCCTGGTCGGGATCGTACAGGTTCCACGTCCCGTCACGGAACTGGACGTCGATGAATGCGAGATCATGCGGATAGTACTGATACATGGATCACCACCTCTTCATCGTCCGGCGCGTCGTGGTCCGCCTGTGTACCTTTCGCACGGTTCCCCCCAGTATGCGATGTTGCCGGTCACCGTGGCCGCCGCCGTCGCGGTGCCGACGCCGGTGGCGGTGGCACCGCCCGTCAGGACCATCATCGCGGTCGCCGATGCCGTGCCGACGCCGGTGGCCACCGCAGACTGCGGAAGAACCTGGACACCGACCGCTGATGCCGTGCCGATCCCGGTGGCTGTTGCGGCACCTGGAATCACGAGCGTCGCGCTGGCGGACGCGGTGCCGACGCCGGTGGCGACCGCGGCGCGTGGCTCCGTGTACTGTATCGCCAGCCTGCACCGCTGGAGCGTGGTCGGGTTGAAGTTCGTTTCCCAGGTCGGATCACCGCTTCCCTGTGTGCTGTCGTCCCATAGTTTCAGATCGGTGTCGCCGGTGCGATTGACTAGCGCCAGCGCCGCCACGTCCATTACAACGGCCTGTTTGTCGGCCGGCTTCACGGTCAGCGTCTGCACCAGCGTCCCGGCGGTCCACTCACCGGCATTCCCATCCAGATTCGCACCGATGAACGTGCCGATGTTGAACTTCAGGCGGTACGTTTCCGGTAGGCCCAGTCCGTCCCCACGGCGCCGGATCATCATGGTGACTTTCTGGATCACCGCATCATCGGGAAGCGCCGACGTGTCGAAGCTGAAATACGCACGCCACCGTCGAAACGGATTCGTCCGGCCAGTCCCGCATTCGTCCCAGCCGGTGGTCGCGGTGTAGACTCCGAGATCCAGATTGATGCGGCCGCTCTTGGCGTTGTCGAAATCGACGATTAGCTCTTGGGTCTCTGCCATGCCGTTTCACCCACCTCAGACCGTTGGACTATTCCAGTCTCAGCTCCAGAGTGCCCGCCAGGAACTTGAAGATCCCGCCGATCCCCACGACCTGCGACGAATCCAGAATCGTGTGATGGAGCAGGTTGCCGGCGGTCGCGTGGTCGTGGATCCCAACGTGCGTCACCGTACCCCAGGCCGCGGTCGCGGTCGGGAACGTGATGTCGTTGGCGTTGTCGACCTTGTATCCGATCCCGTCGACCACGGCCAGATCCCAGGCCGGCGACCCGCCGCCGTTCTGGTTGACCAGGACGCGTGCGTAGCTTCCGCCGCTAACTTCGGTCCCGGTGTCCGCGTCGGTCGGGTCGGTGGTGTACAGTGCGACGTAGATCGTGGTCGGCACGGACAGGCTGACCTCGTTGTACAGATGGTCCAGAAGCTTCTGCTCCGCGTAGTTGGACAGCTTGGACATCCCCTGGTCCTCCCTGTGCTACTTCGTGTGGCCGCCCCGAAACATCCTGTCCCGACCTCTCGGGGCGGCCGCGTGATTCGCGTCTGCATCCTCCGCGTCACCGTCGCTCTTCGGCTGTGGCGCGCGCTCGAGCACCTCGGCGACCATGCCCTCTGACGGCTCCGTCTTCGTGTCCATGACCTGGATCAGACCCTTGTGGTCCGCCTGGATCTGCTTCGACATCTTGTCCGTCATGACGACCACGTCACCCTTCCGGGCGGTGAAGTAGCCGTTCCTGTAGGCGCCACCGAACTTCTCGTTGACCATTTTCGTGAACTTGACCTTCGGCATCTCTCTTCCCTCTCTCTGTGGGGAGGGGCTCCCGAAGTCCCCTCCCCAGCCTCCTTCGCTCGCGGGCGCTACGCCCGCCTCCCACTACGGAGCGACGTTGTAGCCAGTCGCAGCCCCTACCTGCACCGACGCTGCGAACATCGCCTGGAGATCCGCGGCCTCATGCGTCACGACCACGGTCATGTAGGACTCCATGTGGATCTCGTCCGAGCTCCGGACCGTCATCGGCCCGAACGTCCCGAACTTCCACGACTTCTTGTGGATGATCGGAAGAACCGTCTTCGTCTCCGTGACACCGTCGTAGATGCCGGACGCGTTCAGATCCTCACGGACACACTCCGTCGGCACGATCGAGATCCCGAACATCTTGCCGAGCTCGCCGGTGAGGATCGTGGCGGCTCCACCGTAGTGCTCGAGCGTCAGGACGACGTTGTTGTTCTGGTTGTCCTTGATCGTCAGGAGGTTGTAGTAGGCCGAGATGCCGGGGATCCACGCGCACTCAGCAGGCTTCAGACCGGCCTTCCCGAGCAGCTTCCTGATCGAGTTCAGTCCCTCGACGTTCCATGCGGACCCGAGGTCTACCAGCTTGTTGTTCACGCCCGCAGAGGTGTAGTAGCGGATGCCATCCCAGAGGTTCCTGACGTCCGCCGGCGTGCCGGCCGGGCTGTCGCCGGTGTCGATCACAGCCGTGATCTGACCGTCGATGCAGGCCTCGTCCTTCGCGTTCGCATGTGCGACCGCAAGGGCGGCCTTGATCTCCGGCAGCATCGCTACGATCGACTGCGCGTTGAGCTGGCCCGAGTATCCGACGCGAGCCATGATGTCCTCGGCGTCGAACGCCCTCTGACCGGTTCCGACCTCGCTCTTCGTCACCTTCGTGAGGCTGTCGAGGTTCGTGTTCTCAACCGCACGGTAGGCCTGGCCAACGCTCGTGCGGAGCGGCCACTTGAACGGGTTCTGCGGCATCTCGAAGGTCGGGAACAGGGTGTAGACTCGCGCCTCCAGCTCCACCGCGTACTGCATCTCGGCCGACATGCCCGCATCGGGCACCCACTCGAGACCCGCGCCGGCCTCGGCCGTGTCCATCGCCTTCGCGAACTCGCCGTAGGACTGCTCCCACTCGCGGTAGAGATCCAGGCTCTTCATGCCGCCGTAGTTCTGGGCCCTCTTCGTGTGGCCGAGGATGCCGTCCACGATGTGGATGTCGTCCGAGAGCTCCTGCAGCGCCTTCACCTGGGGGTCCTTCGTGTGGACCAGGAACGCCTTGCGGATGTCACCGCGAGCCATGGCCTTCGTCGCGCCGACGTCGTAGCGCATCTTGTTCTGGGCGTCCAGACGCAGCTCCTTGATCGAATCCTGGACCTCACCCATCACCTCGATGAACTTCTCCCTGGTGATCGTGTCGTCCTGGACGGCCTTCGTGAGCTCGCTGAGCTTCTTCATCGCCGTCTCGGCCGTGACCGGTTCCTTGATCGGGGGATCTACCACGCCTCCCCCGGCACCGACGACCGTTTCGGGATCTGCGGTCTTGCACCGCATCAGTCCTCTGAACTTCCTCAGCATCTGTGGCTCCTTCGGTTGATTCTCTAGTTCGCTACTTCACACCGGGATGAGGGCTGCGGTTGATACTCACGTGTAGAGCTGGGACAACCCCTCCAGCACTTCCACGAGAACCTTGTCTTCCTCCGGACCGAAGATGTGCGCCGGAGCCGCGGCCGGCTCGGCGCTCTTCTCCTCCACCTCGTTCTTCCCCTCCAGGATCACCAGGAGGCCGTCGCCCTCCAGGTCGAGCTCCGCACCCTGCTTGATGTGGGGCTCGAGGATTCTCACCAGCTCCGCGGTGCCGTCGATGCCGAAGGCCGCCATCGCAGCCTCCGTCGGCCCGTACGTCTTGAACTCGGGCACCGCTCTCTCGAATCGTCCGTACTCCTGTGACAGTTCGTCGTGATAGCTTCTGCGAATGTGCTCAGGGAGATCCGACATCCCACCGCGGAGCAGCCGCGCCATCGCGCCGGCACACTCTTTGAACGTCTTGAACTCACCGGCCCCCTTCACCGTCGTCTCGGCGCGCCGCAGCGTCGCGACCGGTTCTGGACTCGCAGGCCCCTCCCCTAGCATCGTCGCACTCTTGATCATGCTGCGAAGTCCGTCCTGGTCGTCGGCGTCGTAGGCCTTACGCAACGCCTTCGGATCGCAGGGGATGTCAACCACGGAGATCTCGAGGAGCTCCCAGGCCGTGTAGCGGCGGTAGATACCAGCCTTGCGCTCGGGGCTCCCATCCTCATACGTGACAGACGAGATGGGGAGGAAGCGGACCGAAAAGCCGTTGAGGAACTCCTCGCGGTACATCTCCTCGACGAGCGCCGCGAACGGGTAGACCTCCGATGCGAACTGCCCGACACCGACCAGCTCCTCACCCTCAACACCGAGCTCGAGTCCACGGAAGATCGGCAGGCTGTAATCGTCGTGCGCCCAGAGCCCCACGGCGTTGAGCATCCAGTTCTCGTAGTCGCAGCCCTTCGCCTCGAGGACCTCCTCCCACCGATCCACTCCCCCAGAGTTTGCGACGAACTCGAACGTGTGGTCGCCACCCTCCCCGAATGCCCTGATCTTCGCCATGCGGCGATCGATGTGCTTCTTCATCGTTCTAACCCTCCACGTCTGCTACGACCGGCAGTACCGAGCAGTGGCAGTTGCAGACGTTCTTCGCCTGCCCGTTCGGATCGCCCGGGTATCTGAGACCCTCTCCTCCTACCTGGAATTCCTGATCGAGCGGCACGATCTGGCCGTTCGCCGCGATGTGGTCCGGCCGCGGGTTCGGGCCCGACGCGTGCCACTGCTTCCCCTCGACCACACCCGACTGGCGGTAGCCCTCCACGGCGCCGGCGTTCGAGACCGATCCGACCTCCGTCTGTGCCACCACGCCAGCGTTCTTCTTCTCGTGGCCGAAGACCTTGCTCACACGCTCCGTCAGCTGCGGCTTGTTCTCGCCGTTCACGATCCCCTGGGCGAGCTCCTCGCGGAGCCGGAGCAGTGTCGACTTGTTCCATTCCTCCGCGAAGACGAACTCCTTCAGCTTGAGCTCGCGCTGCACGAGCGGGTCGACCAGGTCGAAGTCCATGTCGAGCCCGAGCTCGAGGAGTCCGAACTTCCCGCCCTCGTTGATCGCGGTCAGGAGCGTCGGGTGGACGGCCTTGATCGAGCCGGTCTGCCAGTACTCGTAGTCGAACAGCCAGACCTCGGCATCGATGCGCGCAGCGTCGGTGATGAGCGCGTCCGTGATCTCGGCGCCCTCGGCCTTCGCCTCCGCGCGCTTCTGGACCCACCGGCGGAGCTCCGTCGGCGTCCGCTTCTCGGCGTTGATCTTCGCGAGGACCTCCTCCTCCTGCTTCCCGAGGATCCCCACGACCTTCTTCGCGAACTGCCCGCGGCTCGGCGCGATCACCGTCTCCCACGCGAGCTCGCGGCCGGCCTTCATGACCTCACCCTCGTAGAGCGCCCTGCCCTTCAGCACGGGAGCTACCGGCACCGCGCGGGTCTCCGACCCGTCTCCAGCGGACTTCCCGGAGAGCCCCGGGAACGACATCTCAGGGCCACTCACGGGCTGGTACTGGATCTGCATCCAGGCAACGTCACCCCACGGCACAGGCGGCAATCCACGCTCGCGGCGCCGTTCGTTGATCGTCATCACACCGCTGCGTGTCAGCTTCTCGTCGACGTTCGCCAGGGCCAACGCATCCTCGATCAGCGCCTGGACCTTCGTGAGATCGAACTCGAGGACCAGGCTCTTGTCGTACGGGTGGCACAGGATCCGCGTCAGCGCACGCTGCATCTTCGTGAGCTTCGGGATCATCGTGTTGTACCAGAACGCCTTCGTCTGGGCCTCGGCGTTCGCGTAGTTCGAATACTCCATGACCGTGATGATGAACGGGTAGACCCGGAAGATCGCCATGATCTGCTCGCGGCTGAACCGGCGAGTTGCGAGGAAATCGATGTCCGTCTGCGGGATCCCCAGCGTCTTGATGTCCGCGCCGCCGCTCAGGATCGCGAGCCGGTGCTGCTTCCCCGGGCCCTTGTGGCCCTTGTCCCAACCCTCCTGCAACTGCTTCTTCTTCTCCGGTGTGAGCTTCCCCGGGACCATCAGGGCCGCCGGCGGCGTCGCGTTGTTCTTGAAGAAGTCGATGTCCCAGAGCAGCGACTGCGTGTCGAGTGTGATCTCCAGACGCGCCGCACTGAGCGAGCTCAGACCGTACAGGTCGCTGAACGGGTTGAAGGTCTTCGACTGCCCGATCTCGTCCCGTGTGAACGTCTTCGTCTCGCCGTTCACGGTCATCTTGTAGCAATCGACCCGCCGCGTTAGCGACGGTACGACCTTCATGAACGCCGGTCGCAACCGGTACATGCGCTCGGTCAGACCGTCGCTGTTCCGCTGCGTGTAGAGGTACCAGTTCCCCGAGAGCTCCCAGTCGGCCAGCAGCGTTTCCAGGAGGTCGAAGTCCGACTCCTCCGCGTCCGGGTTGGGGTACTCGATCACGTCCAGGATCGGGTGCGTCCCGATCTCCTGCCACTCCCGCCGGTCTTCACCCGTCTTCCGGTAGAGCTTCAGCGGCACGGTCGCACCCGCCGTCGCGATCGCATCGACGCACATGTACACGTCCGCGACACTCCCAAAGGCCTTCTCGTTCGCGATTAGCGGCTCGGCCTGGGGCGCGCCCGCCTCACCCTGCCACTTGTTGTAAAGCGGACCCGCAACCGGGCTCAGCTGCTTCTGGAACCCATCGACTGCACCGCCTGCGAGGCTCCCGAAGATGCTGCCCACCGCACCCGCGAACTTCTCACTGCGCGTCCGCCTGTCGGTCTCCGTCATGCCCATGCTATCCCCACGTCATCGCTGCCCTCGTCGAACAGCTCCAGGATCAGATACCGAAGCGCGTCCAGTCCGTCGTTGTCCGCGTCGCGCTGCTTGCCGGTCCGCGAATCCACGTCGTGAAGCGTGAACTCGTCGATCAGGTTCTCGCACGATCGGTCCACCACCAGGCCCGGCACCGTGCCGGTCGGGATCGTCAGCTTCTGCCGGATCAACTCCGTCCCGCGCTCTTCGTCGCCGCGCTGGGAACCCGCCATGCCCGTGATCTCCACACCGTGATCCTCGAGCTCCGCGCGCGCGCCGGGCGACCGTGGGTCCGCCACGTTCAGCAGCGTCCTGTCCCACCCCAGGTCGCGGTGGATCTCACGGACCGCGTCGATGTTGCCGCTGTCCGTCATCCGGCGCTGGTAATACTCGCGCAGCACATACACACGCTCCGCGCCACGGTCGACCTGAACCCACAGACATACCCACGGATGAGACCAGCCGAAATCGAACGCCCAGTACAACGGCAGGTCACGGTTGTACTCGAGGTCGTCCACGTGGACCGGATACTCGAACGTCGAATATACGATGTCGTCCGTCGCAACGAACTCGGCCAGGCAGTCGCGCCGATACCGCAGAGGCGAGAGCTCCATCTCGAGCTTCCGGATCTCATCGATACCCGGATAGGGCGTCTCAGTCGCAGGGATCTGCAGGCTGTAGTAGTCCTCCTTGCCCGGGTCCTGGCCCCAGTCGAACCGCTTCTTCATCCAGTGACGTGCCACCGGCGGCGTGCCCGGCATGATCATCACCCCGCGCTTCTCCAACAGCCGCTCACGGCACAGCTCGAACGTCGACTCGCGGTGCTGCGCAGGCTCCGCCAGGATCAGCCAATCCAACGCGTCAGCCTCGAGATCGTTCTCGTCCTTCGCGCTCCGGACCTCGACCTTCGAGTCCCATGGGAACGTGATGTTCATGTAGCCGCCACGGACGTTCTTGTTCTTCTCCACCGTGCCCAACCGCAACGTCCGCGTCAGGTCCTCCAGGATGTACTCGAACTCCTTCACCGCACGGCGATACGTCACTCCCACGATCCACCCGTGTGTCATCGGCGATACGATCAGCGGCTGCACCTCACGGGCGCCCATGAACGACTTCCCGATCCGCTTCGCGCCCGCCAGGACCTTGAACCGCTCCTGCGCACGGTGGAACTCCCACTGCTGCCGGTAGGGTTCATACCCGATCGCCTTGAAGTGCTGCTCCGGCGTCACCCACGGGACACGACGCTCCTTCGCGACGATCCCGAAATCCTCCGGCATCAACCGCTCCGAACCGTCCATGAACCCCGATGTCAGCCCCTGCTCCACCCGCTAACCCCCTGAAACCGCCAGTAGAAGTCGGCGACACGGTATGTAGCTGAGCCCCCGCGCCAGTGATCGCGAACGCCCCCCCTGCCCGGGCACCAGGCTCGCGCCGGCACCAGCCGCGGGAGCAAGCCAGTCGCCGGCGGTCTTCGCCTGGCCGGGAGACCGCCCGCACCTGTCAGCCGCGGCCTCGAGCGCCCTGATGGCACGTCGCATAACGTCGCTTATGCGGACGTAGCTAGATCTCATCGAACGGAACCTCCGCAGTGGCAGCCGTCTCCTCGGCCGCCGGCACCTCGTCCACCACCGTGATCTCCGCGTCGATCGCCGCTGTCGCGCCGCCCTGAGCACGCCGCGCGTCCTGCACCATGCCGACCAGCTGCTGGATGTTGCCCTTGCCCGCGATCGCGAGGTAGCTCATCCACGTGCCGAAGAGCTCCCGGAGCTTCGCCTCCTGTATCTCGCCTGTGAGCTCGAAGAACAGCTTCAGAGCAGGGATATCGCCCTTCGCGACCTTGAGGATCAGTGCCTGGTAGGCCGTGGGTAGATGCTCCCGGACGAGCAGCCTGGACCGCTTCGTGACCTCGTTCCGGAACTCCGGCTGCTTGCGCCAGCGTGAGAGCGTGGCTCTCGATACCCCGCATTCCGCCCTGATCTCCTCCCAGGTGTGGGTAAGCTGGCAATCCACGATGACGTCGACTGCGAGACTTTGTTCCGGAGTGAGAGACCGGCGGCCTTGGTCGGCGGGTCCAGCGCTGGGCACTGTCAGCTGTTGATTGGCAGGCATCCATGACGTCCCTGGGAAGCTACGGGATTGGCGGTGAATGTAGTCTCAGTTCCACCCGTAGTCGGAACGTGGGTAGTGAGTCA
>DAOVEW010000014.1 GCA_030668755.1 Bacillota bacterium
CGCATTGTTTCTCCTCCTATTTTTATTCTGTAGAATTCATACATTAAAGTAAACGGTTCTCTTCCATATTGAGTGGGTTATGGGATGAATTATGAAGAAATATTCGGTGATAGTATCGCTCCCTTCAGATTTTTCACGCCATTCCCTCACTACTCTTCTCGGCACCTGCGGAACTCGCTTCGCTCAGACAGTCCTCGGTGCCCATCGGGTTCCCTCGAAGAGCGATTCGGAAAGGCTAAATCTTCAAGCTCAGCAACGGCGGCACACTGCTGCATTCGGCTGCGTCCGGCGACTCAATCAAAATACTTGAGATCCTGATCGCCAAGGGCTTGGATATCAATCTGAGAGACAACTACGGATGGGCGCCCCTGCATTATGCCGCAAGAGAAGGCCGGATTGAAAATGTCGAACGGATGATCACTGAAGGAGTGAACATCAATATACGCAGCATCATGGGGCAGTCCCCTCTGAACGCCGCCGATGAGATGAAGCAGGACAAAGTGCGCGCTCTCCTGATAGAAAATGGTGCAGAAGACAAGCCCATCCAGTTTCCTGTCCTCGAAGGAGACTATATGGGCCAGAAGCCCCCCGGTGATACGCCGGAGCTTTTCGCCCTAGGGATCGTGTCCTCCATCTGGGGACTTCACAGCACCGCGGCTTTCTCCCCGGACGGGAATATCGTCCTGTGGGCGCCCATGATCACAATTCCCGGCCAGCTCTATTCCACAGGAGGGATTTTGATGTCAGAGCGGAAAAAAGGACGCTGGACAGCGCCTCGCTTCGCCCCCTTCACCGGAGATGAAGAGGGGGATGTCCCCTTTTTCTCACCAGATGGAAAGCGCGTTTACTTCATGTCCGCAATGCCGCTTCCTGGCGATCCACAGTCTCGTAAGGAGCGGATCTGGTTTGTGGACCAGGACGAGCAGAACGTCCGCTACTGGGTGAGTGAAGGGAAGCTATACCGTTACCGCGGCACGGCCGACGGGAGCTACTCCAATGGGACGCTGCTCGCGAGCAGCACTTCGCACTTGAGCTTCGCGTACTACGACGAGGACGGTCAAGTGACCGCAGATGCCGGGGCTGTGAGGCAAGTTGCCGCCGAGCTTCACGTGGAGCGGGCGGGGCATTTGGCGCGGTTGGCCTCGGCGGTCCGGCTTCGAAACAAGTGATCGGCAGAAAGGGATAGCTATGGCTGCGCAGAGCGAGCCCGTGCTAGCGATTGTGCTCTCTCCGAAGCGGGTGGCCGCAGCGGAGATTTGCTTCGCCGACGAGGGGCTTCAGTTCTCGGCCCTCGGGGATATCCAGCCGCCCGAGCACGTGTTCGACGGCGGGCAGATCGCCAGCGGCGAAACACTCGGCCGAGTTCTCGCGGACTTCATGAACGAGAAGCACGTGACGGCCAAGAACGCCGTCATAGTGCTGCCCGAGGCGACCGCCATCACGCAGCTCATCAAGCTTCCGGCCATGCCGCGGGAGGACATGCTGGGCGCGGTGCGTGCCGTCGCGGAGCGATACGCGGTCTTTGCGGAGCGGACGATTGCCGTGGACTGCTCTGTGATCGAGGAGTTCGAAGAAGACGGCAACGAGATGTCGAACGTGCTGCTTGCCGCCTCGCGAGATGCCAACGTGGAGCAGTGCCAGGAGTGCGCCCGGATGGCGGGCCTGGAGTTGTTGGCGATAGAGGCCGCGCCTATTGCCGCGGCACGGGGATATTGGGAGCGTGTCTCGACGTCCGAGGTCGTTGCGCTCACCGTGGTGGGAGAAGTGAAAACCGAGGTGATGATCTTCGACAACGGGGTGCTGCGTCTCTGCTACAGCGCGAACGCCGGCATTCCGCAGGAGACAGACGAGGGGGCCTGGATCAATCCGGCGCCCAGGGAGAGCGACCCATTCGTGCCCCCGCCGCAGCTCTACTCCGAGTTGACGCACTGTTTCCGCTTCTTCCAGAATCAGTTTCCGCGAAGCGCCGTGCAGCGCGTGATCGTGGCGGCCGACCATCCGAAGGCGGAGCTCATTGCGTCTCACTTGGCCCAGCAGTTGCAGCTTCCGGTCGAGCTCGGCCGGCCCACCTACGAATTCCATCTACCGACGCAGGTGGATGAGGACGCCGCCGCGGTCAGCCGGGCGCTGACTCTGGCGGTGCTGCGGGGCGCCGCCCTTGGAGCGCTCAGCGAGCGGGAGGTGCTCTTCCCCATCAACCTGCTCCCGGAATCGAGCACGCTGTGGCGGCCGGTGCGGCCCTATCTCAAGTGGACGGCGGCGATCATGGCGGCCGCGCTTATGGTGGCGTTGGTGTGGGCGTGGTCGCTGAAGAACAAGATCGGCGGTCGCGAGGCCAGGCTGGCCGCGCTGCAGACAGAGATAGCCAGACTGGGGCCGGAGTTGGAGGCGCTGCGGGCTGCGAAGGCGACGGAACTCGCCCTGCGCACGGAGGTCGAGCGTCAGACGGCCCGCATTGCCAAGGAAAGGGCCGTGCGCTGGTCTCAGATTCTGGTGGACGTGTCGGAACGGCTGCCGTCAGACATGTGGGTTACGCGTCTGGCGTCGCCGGACAGCTCGCGGCTTAGCCTGACGGGAATAGCGACCAACCGAGAGACGATTCCAAACGCCATCAAGTCTCTCTCCGGTTCCCCGTACTTGGACAACGTGGTGCTGGGCTCCCTGAAGAAGGACGACATGTATGTTCGGGGGGGTACGGTCATCCGCTATCAGCTCAACGCGAGGCTGCTGCGGGGGGTGCCGGCGCCATCTCAGCTGCCGGCCGCGAGTCCGGAGCCGGAAGGAGAAGAGGCTGAGCAATGAACCCAAACGAGCGGATCAAGCGACACGCGCAACTGGCTGCGGCAAGCGCCATCCTAGTGTGGGGGCTGCTCTGCTTCTTCATCCTCCTCTCGCCGCGGCTCGCCCGGCTGGACCGACTGAACGCGGGCATCGGGGCTGCCTCGAAGGAGGTGGCCGCCATGAAGAAGGAGATCGAAGACGCGAGCATCGCCGGGCCTCCGGTGGAGGGCCTGTCTCGCTTCGAGAAGTTCGGCATCCTTGGGAGCGACGAGGAGCAGCTCTTCCTGAGCGATCTGATTGAGTTCTGCAAGGAAACGAAGAGCACCCTCAATCTGGTTCGACGGTCTGGTGTGGCGCGGCGAGTGAGGACCTCAGCAGAGAGTGAGCGGGGCAAGAAGCCCGCGAGCGCGAGTCAGGAGGTGCCACAGCCGACTATCGCGAGGGTGCCGCACACGGTCAGCTATTCCGGCAGTTTCCTGTCGTCTTTCTACCTGCTGCGCAGGCTGGAGTCCTACAAGCGGCTGTTGACGGTAGAGCGAATTGAGGTCGCGACCGACAACCAGTTTGGCTATCCGCGGGTGAACGGGACGATTACGGTTGATCTGTACCTTGTCACGAGCATGCCTCCACTCCCACCCACAAAGACCGCAGCAACCGGCGAGGCGCATCCTGCGTCGGGGTAACGTAGGGGCCGCGGCGGCGACAGGAGCTACATCATGAAGCACAACCCAGCAGACAAGCCGAAGATCATAGTGCTGTGCATAATCCTTGCGGCGGTCCTGGCCTTCGTCGCTATTCGCTATGTGCAGCTCTCGCGGGAGTGGAAGGGGAGGATCGCAGCGCACGAGAAGGCACACGAAATGGCCGCGGCCCGAGCGCGAAGCACGGAGGCCGCCGCGCCTGGCTCGCCCGCTCCATCCCCTCGTGTGGCCGCGCTGGTGACGCCGGCAACGCCCCCCACGCGGGACCCCTTCTATCCGATAATAGCACCCCGGACAGCGCGATCAGGGGCCGCTGCATCGGCCTCGAAGGCGCTACAGGATAAAGCCTCGGCGCCAGTGCTGCCATCTGCCCTGCCCGACTTCGCGGCGTCGGCGACGCGCCCGAGGGACGTGCTGCGAGTGACGGGCATCATCACAGGGACCCCTTCGACGGCAGTGCTGCGGGTGGCCGACGAGCACTACGTCGTGCGTGAGGGCGACTGGCTCGACAATCGGGTGCGAGTCCACTCCATATCGGAGTCCACGGTGACACTGCGAGATCGGGGCAAGACGTACGCCCTGAGGCTAGGCCGATAGGACGAACGATTCGCACACTGCCGGCCGCCGACAGACACACGAGCTGGCTCCGGACAGCCGCAGGAAGCGGCCCCGGAGCCGGTTTTCGCTTGGGCGGCTGCGAACAGGCTTCCAGGACCCGGCCGCTGCCTCCCGCCGAAGCAAGAAAGGCACAAGGCTCGATTCGCAGAGGGGATACTGGAGGCGGGCCGGGGAACAGAGGCGACTAGGCGACGACATCGCGACTGAGACACCGGGCGAGAGCAGTGGGTAGAGATCGTGTCATTGGTGTAGCATTTCTGGTTGCGCTGGGCGCACTCGTGGGCGTCGGCCTGTGGCAGACGCGGAAAGCGCCTGCCGACTGGGTTACGGTCCTGCGACGTCCGACTGCAGTCATGGGGACAGACTGCACCATGGCGGCCATTGTGCGCACCGGCGAACGACTTCGGGCAGAGCAGGCCCTCGACAAAGCAGAGGCCGAGCTGCGGTTGGTGGAAGCGCGCATGAGCATTTGGCTCGAGGCGTCTGAGATCTCCCGGTTCAATGCCGCAGGCGCCGGCGAGGAGGTGAACCTCTCGCCGGAGACTCTCTCGGTGCTGCGGGCGGCGCGAGAGGCCGCCGTCGAGACCAAGGGAGCGTTCGACGCGACCTGCGGGCCCGTGATCCAGCTTTGGTGGGCGGCTGGGCGGCGCGGTGTCGCTCCGACGGAACCGGAGACCGCGGCCGCGCGCGGTGCCTCCAGTTGGGATGCGATCGATCTGACTGAGAAGGGTGCTATCAAGCGATCATCCGAAGTGCGGGTGGACCTGGGGGGCATCGCGAAGGGGTATGGGATCGACCGCGCGACGCAAGCGCTGAGGGCAGCGGAGATCGCCGGGGGGATGGTGGACATCGGCGGAGACCTAAGGTGCTTCGGGCGGCCGCCGCAGGGGGATCGCTGGGTGGTGGAGGTGAGGAGTCCCTTTGGGGAGGGGACCCTCGGTGAACTGGCGGTGGAAGAGGGTGCAGTCTGCACGAGCGGGAACTACGCCCGGTTCACCACCATCGAGGGCAAACGCTACAGCCACATCATTGACCCGCGTATGGGCTGTCCAGCCGATGCGGCGCCTTCGGCAACGGTGGTCGCCGGCGATGCTCTAACGGCGGACGTGTGGGCGACGGCGCTGAGCGTGCTCGGCGCGGATGGGTTCGACCTGCTCCCAAGAGAGGCTGAGGCGCTGCTGGTGCTCGGATCGCCTGAGGATCACAGCATCTGCTGCACGCCCGGGATGCAGGAATTGCTTCGGGGTCCCTTGGCGGGGAGCGTCGTGGTGTGGGACCGAGAAGGCTGGATGGAAGGCAGCAGTGTTGTTCCTCAGCCGCGCCACTGGGTATGGTCCACCGTGGTCTCGAAGTCGGCCTGGATGCTCTCGGGGAGCTCCTCATCGGCGACGGCTGCGAGGTCCTGTTCGGTGGGCCTGCCGACGAGCACCAGGCGCTTGCGCGGACACTTCTCGATGGCCTTCTCCAGAGCGGAGTCGTGCGGGTCGTAGCGGTCGTAGTCGATGGTAGGGAGCGCGCCATCCACGGTGATAATCTCCGGGTCGAGACGCGCGCAGGCTTTGCAACCAAGGCAGCCTACCATGCAGACGGCCTTTACGTCGGGTCCCGTGTCCTGATTGGAGCATGCAACGACGACCATGCGGTCCGATTTGAACGGCACCATGCTGATGATGTTCCGCGGGCAGGCGCGGGCGCAGGCCTTGCATCCCACGCACTTGGCGTAATCAATGACACAGAGGCCGTCCACGATACGGATGGCACCGTAGTTGCAGGCACGTTCGCAGTCTCCGAGCCCCAGGCAGCCGTAGGTGCATCCCTGCACCCCGCTCACCAGATTGGCGGCGGCGCAGGTTTGCTCGCCCCGGTACTCGGTCCGCTGCAGGCGCTGGTGTTCGTTGGCGGAGCAGTGGACGACCGCGCGATAGGGGAAGGATTCAGTGGCTTCGACGCCCATGATTTCGGCCAGCGCACCGGCAGCGGCAGCGCCGCCGGGCGCGCAGAGGTTCACGTCGGCCTCGCCTCTGGCCACCGCCTCCGCGTACTCCCGGCAGCCGACGTAGCCGCAGCCGCCGCAGTTGGCCCCCGGCAGGGCGGCGAGGATCGCCTGGACGGTCGGGTTCACGCCGACGTGGAAGCGGCGATCGGCCCAGCCCAGAACGATGCCCATGACCACCGCCAGGAGGGCAAGAACGCCAGCCGCCAATGCCAGTGTCGTTGCGGTCAACATCTCTCAGATCTCATGGCAGCAGGGCGCCGATCGCGCTCGCCACGCCTTTCTCCACGCCGGTGAATCCCATAAATCCCATGGCCATTATACCCGCGACGATGAGCGCGATGCCAGCCCCCTTGAGAGGCGCCGGGACGTCGGCCATGTCCAGCTCCTCCCGGATGCCCGCCATGAGGGAGATGGCGATGGTGAAGCCGATGCCGCCGCCGACCGCAAGCGTCAGCGCTTCGTGAAGGCCCCAAAGCTTCGTCGGATCCTGAAGGCGCTTCATGATCTCCAGCGATCCGAAGAGGATTGCGCAGTTCGTGGTGATCAGCGGGAGGTAAACGCCGAAAGAGCGATAGAGCGACGGGAAGAACTTGCGGACGTACATCTCGACGAACTGCACCGAAGAGGCGATGACGAAGATGTAGATGATGTAGCTCAGCACCGAGAGGTCAATCTGTGTCTCGGGATTGCCCCCCGCGAGCTGCCAGACCCATGCGGGGAGCGGCGCACCGGGCCGAAGGACGAAGTAGGTCGCAGTCCAGTTGAGCAGCGCAGAGATCGAAATGACGAACGTTACGGCACAGCCCATGCCGAAGGCCGTATCCACCCGCCGGGAGACGCCGAGGAAGGGGCATATCCCCACGAAGTAGTGGAGGACGAAGTTGTTGATCAGCGCGGCGCCGATGAATATCAGAATGAGGCTGGTCAGCGTCTCCATGACCACAGCATCCTCACTGTTCTCCACAGGTTGGTGCGCGCTCGCTTTCTGCTGACCCACTCTGCCGCGCCCAGCAGCAGGCCCAGGCTCAGGAAGGCCCCCGGCGGCAGAACCATGATGCCCCAACCCGGCCAGCTCCCCGGCAGGACGCGGAGGCCGAACCACATGCCCGAGCCGAGGATCTCTCTGACGGTGGCAATGCTCGCCAGCGCGAGGGCGAAGCCCAGCGACATTCCCACTGCGTCGGCCGCCGCGACGCCGACGCTCTGCTTGGAGGCGCAGATTTCGCAGCGGGAGATGATGAGGCAATTGACTATGATGAGCGGGACGTACGGGCCGAGCTGCTTGCTCATCTCATAGACGTAGGCGGCGAGGAACTTGTCGGCAATGGTAACAAATGTGGCGATCGTCAGGGTGAAGACGAGGATGCGCAGGTGGGGCTTGAGGAGGCTGCGCATCAAGCTGATGACGATATTCGCGCATATCAAGACGAAGGCGGTTGCGCCGGCCATGGTCATCGCCGGCTTCATGGCGCTGGTCACGGCGAGCACCGGACACATGCCGAGAAGCTGCCGGTAGATCGGGTTCTCCGGCAAGACACCGTTGATGAACCGCTCCAGCGCAGTCGGTTCTTCCCTCGCCATCGGCCTAACCTGTCGTTTCCCTTAAGGCTTCGCCCGGGGCGGCGCTGTGTGCTCTCCGCCCGATGGGCTCCCTGAGGTTTGCCAGGGCATCGTTCACGATGGCGCTCACGCTCTCCGACGAGATCGTGGCCCCGGTCAGCGCGCGGACTTCGTTCTCGGCCTTTGGTTCCGATTTCACCATCACAATGGGCTGGTCCGCTGGCTTGCCGTTGAATCGGTCGCGGAAGCCGGCTTCGGTTATGCGGTCGCCCAGGGCGGGGGTCTCCCTCTGCTCCAATACGTACAAGCCGGTGAGCGCCGTCAGGGCGGGATCGAGCCCGATCAGGAGCTCGATGCGGTCGGCGAAGCCCTGCCCGCCGGCCGGCACCACCCACCCCTTATGGCCTGCGTCGGCACCGATGGCCTTGTAGATGCGAGCTTCCTTGCCGTTCTTGCCCTCCACCATGAGTTCGATGGTCTTCGTCTCGTCGGCGCCCCTCACGAGGCTGGGAATGACGCTGTAGGTCTCGTCCTTCTTGTTGTCAGCGGCCCTGCCGCTGAGGGTAGTCTGTACGCCTGCAAGGACGCCGCCGTACAGCAGGCCGAGCACGATGACCAGCCAGGCCTGCCCAATGTATCCGCCTTTCTGCTGTGTCTCGCCCATCGTCGCCCTCAAGCGCTCGCCGGGGTCGGTCCGCCGACCGGCCTCGGGATTGTCCACCGGTTGAGCAGCGGCACCACTGCGTTCATCAGTAGGACGGCAAACATGACGCCCTCGGGATAGCCGCTGAACAGGCGTATGAGAACCACAAGGCAGCCGACGCCGAGCCCGAAGATGAACTTGCCCCTTGGGGTCAGTGGGCTCGTGACGGGATCCGCAGCGATGAAGAAGGCGCCGAAGGGCAGCGAGCCGCTGACCAAGTGGTGAAGGGCGGTGAAGGACGTCAGCCCGAGCCAGTTGCCAAGCCCGGCGAGCAGGAAGGAGGAGAGGACAACACCGACTGGGATCTCCCAGGAGGCCGAGCGGCGAAGGCATAGGTAAACGCCGCCGATGAGCACCGCCAGCGCGCTCGTCTCACCGAGGGACCCGTTGACTTGCCCCAGGAAGAGCGGCCAGAACTGGCGTGCGGACTCGAACTGGAGCTGGACGTCCCCGGCGATGACCTTGCCGGCCGCCAGATCGGCGGCGAACCTCTTCGCGATGGTGAGAGGCGTCGCCTGAGTGACGATGCCCAGGCGGGACTCGGTCACAACGTACGCGGACGCCCCCAAGTCCCTGGCGAAGCTGAGCATGACGAAGGCGCGCCCGACCATTGCGGGATTGAAGATGTTGTACCCGAGGCCGCCGAACACCGCTTTGCCCAGTCCCACTGCAACTGCGGAGCCTATCACAGCGATGTACCACGGAGCGCTCCACGGGAGCGAGAGGCCCAGTATCACCCCGGTCACCACCGCCGAACCGTCCGTGATGCTCACCGGCTTGCGCCGCATCCACGTGAACAGCGCTTCGGCGCCGACGCATGAGAGGACGCAGAGCCCGACCTGCACCACGGCGTACCAGCGAAAGAAGGCAACGGCCATGACGATGATCGGCGCCAGGGCAATGAGGACGTCGGCCATCATGCGGCGCGTGGTGAATGCCCGCTCTGAGATATGCGGGGATGGAGCGACCTGTATGGATGGAGCGGCCTCTGCGGTCGCCGCATCGTGGGCCTGGTTAGGTTGCGAGAACTCGGGTTCGGCCATCAGCTATCGCACTCTGTGTTCGCCGCCTGCGGGCTCACGAGTTCTTCCTCTTCTGCAGGGACGCCTTGCCGTGGCGGATGAGCTGGACCAGGGGAATGCTCGCCGGACACACGTAAGCACAGCACCCGCACTCCATGCAGGCGGTTATGTGGTAGCGCTCGGCGAGGTCTAGGTCCTCTGCCTTCGACGCCAGCGCCAGCTTCGTCGCGACGAGGTTGAGCGGACAGACGTCCACGCACCGCCCACACCGCAAGCACGCCGTCTCGGCTGCCTTCCGCACGTCATCGTGCGTCAACACAGTAACGCCGCTCGTGCCCTTCGTGACGGGCACATTCAGGCTGCCGAGGGTAAAGCCCATCATGGGGCCGCCGGCGACGACTCGCGCCGCGTCCGGCGTGAGGCCGCCGCAGTAGGCGATCACATCCTGGTAGGTCACGCCGATGGGAGCGAGCAGATTCGCCGGGCGGCTGATCCCGGAGCCGGCCA
>DAOVEW010000252.1 GCA_030668755.1 Bacillota bacterium
ATCGATGTCGATCTCATTCTCCTCCCCTACCCTGAGAGGCCTGAGCTGGTCCAGACTCACGGCATCCGTGTCCAGTCCGAAGAAGATGTCGGCCAGCCCTGGTGCAACCTGACGGAAGCGAGGCGGGTGGTACTGAGGTGAAGGCAACCGGCCGGCCTTGTCCTTCTCTGTTCCCTCGACCGTGAGTGAGAGGACGGCGTCGCCCGAGATGACCCACTCCGTCTTCCGCCGCCATTCGAGGTGATCGCGCAGCGGCCGCAGCCGGGTCGCGGTCGCCGAGCGGAGCAGCGCGATGACCGGAGCCGGCAGATCGCGAAAGGCGAACCCCCGCGCCTCAATGCCCACGGTCGGCAACGCAAGCTGGATCACGAGCTCGTCGTTGCTCGGTCGGTCGAGCATCTGCGCGACCATCTGCGCCATCGACTGCGCCGTGGGATGGGAGATGCCGAGTCGCACCCGCGTCCTCTCCGCCGAGCGACCACCCGCGATGCCGACGCGCACGCGCCCGGGCGGACAGGTGGCCGGAATCTGAATCGTCTCCGTGTGTGTGACCAGAGCGCCGTTCGCCGCCCTGAGCAGGATGGTGACCTTCACCTCGTCGCCGGCATCAACCGTGTGCCGCGGTATGTACACCTCCTCCAGACGAGCAACACGCCGCCGCTTACTCAGCTCGACGTCTACGGTCAGCCGGTTCAGGTGCGCCTCGCCGAATTCGCTGTTCTGCAGAACGTCCAGTATCTGCGAGAACTCCTGCGTGGCGGATTCCACTCCCGCCATTGGCCCCAAGACGAGCGAGAGCAGTCCACTGCGCTCCTCCATTGCGTGCGTGTTCTCGCGCTCCATTGGCGGGAGCCCCTCCGCATCGATCGAGAACCGCACGCGCGTCGTCCCCTCCGCCGGTGGTCCAACGCTGCGCACAGCGCCGGCAAGTGCTGCCGTGAGGAGAAGCGAAGTGAGGGAACGGTTTCTGATGACCCGAACCTGGTAGCCGCGTGCGACGGCTCGGTCCGCGTCGACGATTCGGAGGTCCGCGTCGATCAGCCTCGGCTCCCCGCCAAGCCGGCCGCCCAGACACCACGGACGGTCTTCCGTGAACCGCCCGAGCGTTTGGCCGGCCGAGGCGAACTTGAACGAGACATAGGCGGATGGCATCACTCCGTGCACGTAGGCGGCGACGAGGGGCAGGTCGGTTGCGCCCAGGCTCGACATCGGATGGCCGAAGGCAAGGACCACATCGTCTTTCACGTACGTGACCGTGCCGACGGCCGTTACATCCAGGTCGCCCTCGATGAGCCGGGCTCCCACCGCTTGCCCCGGCACGATCTTCGTGTCCACCGTCCCCATGCTGCCCGCACCCGCCAGAGGCAGCAGTCCCATCGGCTCGAGCGCCTTCCGCAGCAGAGACAGCGTGCTGCGGTCCAGCCCGCTGACTAGGACGGGCGTGGCGACCGGCACCAGCGCGGCCGTAGTCGGCCCCTGGCAGCCCGCGGCCGCGGACGTCGAAGGCGCCACCACCGCGCGCTCGATGCGCTGTCCATCGATCTGCAGGGGAGCCGTCGCCCTCAGCGTCCCGGAAGTCCGAACAGGACCGCCACCCGGCTGGAAGGATTCCACCATCTGCGCGATGGGCGTGACACCCGCGATTGGCTTCTTCGCGAAGGCCCACGTGTAGGCGATGGCCCCTATCAGCTTGCCCCCAACGTAGACGGGGCTGCCGCTCATTCCTGATACCACGCCGTAGTCTTCCGTGACAGGCGGGCCCGAGTCGATGCGAGCGAGGATGATGTCACCATCGAAGTCGACGCGCCGCAAGACCCCGAGCACGGTGACGTCGAAGCTCTCAACCTTCGTGCCGCGGAAAACGCTCTTCCCGATGCCCTTCATTCCAGGCCGGATCTCGTCGACTGTGAGCATCTCCGACCCGGGAATGAGCGGCTCCGCCGCGCAGGGGCACCCGGCAGTCGCCAACAGCACCAGGGGAAGCGCCAGGGCCAGCGCTCCCCCGCGAGCAAGTCGCCGAAGGATCATCCAGGCAGATACCTCACTCGGCAAGTGTGGTCTTTATGTTCATGACCATCCGTGTGGTCATGGTGCCGCCTGCCCCCTCCGGCATGGCCATCGACATCTTCATGTCCATGCCCACCGAACCCTCACCGTAGACGTAGACGCTGTTCTCGTAGTCGTAATACCAGAGCATATCGCCCTGGAGCGTGGCCTCCATCGAACCCTGGGCGCCCTGCTCGCCAGGAAGGTTCATATCCGACATGTCGAACTGCATTGGGCCCTCGAAGGAGCTCCGAATCTTGGCGCACTTACGGTCCTGGAAGGTCGTGAGCGCCAGGAGCCGCGAGGTGAAGGTCAGCTTGAGTTCGGGGCCGCCCAGACCGGTCGGTATCTGTAGCTCATCTGACCACGAATCCTCGACCTTCACGTCACCCTCGGGGAAGGCAGCGAACTGAGACCAGTTGGGGAATGTATTGCCCCCCGGGGCCATCATATCGCCCAACTCGCCGCCGCCGAAGTCGGCCTCGACCAAGCGAGCGACCCGGCCTCGCCGGTCCATGTCGGCGACCATGCGCCCGGTCGGCATATCCTCGGTGTGCGACTCGCCGTTCATCTTCATCGTCGCCGAGCCGCCAAGCAGCCGGGTTTCCAAGCGCGTAGTCTCGTCTGTCGCGGAGAGGGGCTTCTCGCTGTAGTCCATGCTCATGGTCATCTCGATGTGCATGGTCTGGCCCATACCCGGCATCTCGGTTTCCATGCGGCCGGCCATGCTGGCCTTGTGCTTGGTCACCTCGCCCACCTCCGGCTGGTACCTGAGCACGATTGCCTGGGCCGGCAGGCGGCCTGCCGCAAGAAGGCACGCCACGAGGCCCAAGACGTACTGTCTTCTCATCTCACTGTCTCCCTTTCATAGTGATCAGACGATCGGCAGCTCTGGCGCCATGGTAGAGCCCGTTAGGGTCTCCGCGCCCTCGCCGGCAACGGCCACCAGATCCTCCAGCCTCACGCCGCCCTTCCCGTCCAAGTAGATCCCCGGCTCCACGGTGACCACGTTTCCCGCCACGAGCTCAGTCTCCTCGTCTCGGCCCAGACGAGGGGCCTCGTGGACGTCGATGCCGACGCCGTGGCCAAGACCGTGCCCGAAGCAATCCCCATATCCTGCCTCAGCTATCAGGCCCCGGGCGATGGCGTCCAGTTCTCCACACCCAGCTCCGGCTCGGACTTGGGCCGCACTTGCGCGCTGCGCGCGGTAGACCAGCCCGTAGATCTCCCGCGCCTGAGATGAGGCAGAGCCCACGGCGAAGGTGCGTGTCATGTCAGAGCAGTACCCTTCGACTCGGGCTCCCATATCTATCATCACGAGGTCGCCTTTCCGAATCTCCCGAGCGGTGGTCTCCGCATGGGGAAGCGCGCTGCGGTCCCCCGAAGCCACGATAATGTCGAAGGCGGTCGCCTCCGCGCCCTCCCGCCGCATGAAGAACTCGCCCTCGAGGGCAACCTCCCGCTCCACGGCGCCAGGTCGCAGCAGCGAAACCATGTGTGCCAGCGCG
>DAOVEW010000232.1 GCA_030668755.1 Bacillota bacterium
CGGTAGGTCGCCGTATCCGGCGGCTGAAGGTCGTTGGCGAGGTTACGGTAGGCGACGCGCTCGGCAGTGTAGACGCAGCCGTAGGGGAGCAGGTGGAGCCAGGCGTTCCCGACATCCTTGGTGGTGAAACCGGGGCCGTGAGTCTCTAGTATGTGAAGCCCGAGGATGGGGTAGTCCATGTCGTCGTCACGGGTCATCCTCGTGATGTTCTCACGGAGCGACGGATCGTCGGGCCTTGGGTACGCGATTTTCCCCGCGTCGGCCTGGGTCTCCGAGCGATGCACGAACCCTTCGGGTATATCTCGCACGACGGGCCAGTAGTCGGACAGGGGCCAAGCGTCGAGAGCGCGGAGTGCTCTCGCGATCTTCTCTCGGCTCCATCCTTCACAGGGCTTACCGAGGAGGCAGCCGGCGGCGCGGCCGAGCCAGGCGCCGAGCGTCTTGTCTTCGAGGGCGTCTGCGGAAGCCGACAGCGGAAGCCGGCGCGCGCCCTCGGGCCGGGCGGCGCGAATGGCTGCTAGCTCGGAGGGCTCGTCGTAGGGGAAATCGGGGCGTCGAGGCACGGTGTCCAGCGATGCAAGAAGGGTCTGGCGCGCCGGGAACACCTCCGATTCAGGCAACCCGGCTATCGCCCGCAGCCGGCGATACGGCTCAGCAACGTCAAAGCCCTCCTCTTCGAGGGCGCTCAGCTCCTCTCTGAGGTACTCCTCGCTGGGGAAGGGCTCCGGCATTGTGTCAGCTCAGTTGTCTAGCGTAGGGGGATGACGAGCTTCTCGCCGATGTTCAGCACGTGGTACCGCTGCCTCGCATCCTCGATACCCGCGCCGACCGTGGCCGGGTCGCCGCTGCACCAGTAGAGGTCGGAGTCGTAGGTTCCGTAGTGGCAGGGAATTATGTGCCGCGCCCGGGTCGCGTTGGCGAGTCGCTGCGCGTCGGTGGTGCCGAAGATGTGCGGTGCGATCGGGAGCATGAGCACGTTGACGCCGGTGCGCTTCAAGTGCTCCTCCAGCAGCTCGCTGTCGCCGGGATGCCAAATGGTGACTCCGGCGGTGCGAATGAGGAAGCCGCAGCAGTCGCCGCGCTGCGTGTGAATGGCGTCCTCCTCATGCTTCGCAACGGTGGGGATCACCGTTATTCCGCCCACCCTCATCGGCTGGTTGTAGCGCGCGGTATGGATACGCTCCTCCGCAACTCCGAACTGCCGAAGCTTGAAGCCCGTGCGCTCGGTCCCGATGAAGATGGCGTGCGTACGCGCCGCCAGCTCGGGCAGCGTGCGGTGGCCGGCATGGTCGCCGTGGTCGTGCGTGACGAGCACGACGTCAGCACGATCGATATTGCGCGCGCGGATAGGGAGGGGCGCGAGCAGGGGCAATCCGATCTCCGATGTCACCGGATCCGTGTCGTCCTGGAGCTCGATAACGGGATCGATCAGTATGACTGTTCCGGCGGCGTTGACGGCAAATCCCGCGTTCCCCAGCCACCAGATGCTAACCGCAACCGCGTCCAAGTCGAGCAGCTCTTTCGGGGCGATAATCTCCACTGTGGCACCTTTGGCACGCGAGTTGCCCATTCGGCGCGGGCGGGAAGGGCACCTTCTTCCGCATCGTCGGGCGAACCTGTGCGCCGAAGGGCGACGCGGGTGTCCCGGCGAAAGTGTCAGCGCGGGTGACCTTGTTTGCCCCGCGGGATCGTGGGATGAGGCCGCAGCATCTACGGGACGGCTGTGAGTTCCGTTCCAACAAGTTCATGCCTCAACTGATCTACGGATCGGACGCGGTAAGGGCGTTCCTGCTCTGCCTCGAGCCCGGACAAGGGCTCGCGCCTCGTGCAGACTCGGAGGAGACGGTGTGTTATGTGATCGAGGGACGCGCGAAGCTCACCATCGGGGGGGAAGAGCGCCAGGTGTCGTCGGGTGACTTCGCGGCGGCCGCGCCGGGCGAGAGGCGGGGGATTGAGGCGGAGGAGCGCTGCGTCGCCCTGTGGCTGCATGTCAGCCGGAGCACAAGGCAGGCATGAGTGAGAGAAAACGGAGAATCGGCTTCGTTGGCTGTCCGCCGGAAGAGGAGCTGGCGGCGCGCCGCTCCCAGGACCTGGTAGACCTGGATAACCTGGTTGAGGGGGTGGAGCCGCGGAGCGAGTCGGTGCTCCCGCGCACGACCTGCCGGATCATCCGGCGGATTCTCGACAACGCGCTGGCCCTAGACCTGGACGAGGTGCTCATCGACGAGGGGTACGGGAAGTGCGACGCAGCGCGGGGGCTCGCGGAGGTTCTGGAGGAACTGGTTGACGTCCCCGTCGTCCGGACACAGAACGAAAATCGCGAAGGGGCCGGGACGCCGATCAGCGATTCGAACCTACCACTGAGGCGGAAAATGGAGTTGATTCTCGACGATCTCGCTAAGCCGGAACGCCTCGATCTCACACCGGAGCCCGATCCGCCGGCGGCGATCTGGGGCGTCCCGGCGGCCGACTTCGCCATCTACGACCTGTTCCCCGACGGCACGCAGGTGCTGGGCTGGACCCGGTGCCTGGAGAACCGGACGCCCGCCGATTGGCGGTTGGAGATGTCTGTGCCCCATGACGCGCCCACCGTCTTCTTCGCCCAGACATTCTGTCCCAAGAATGTGGTGGCGTCCCACCTGGCCCGAAGGCATGGTGGGCTCCACGTGGATGTAGACGGTGTGATGTCGCAGCCGGTGCGGGCCAAGATCGAGGCGTTTCTCCACTTCAAGAAGGTGCGGGGGCGTGTACGCTAGCCGCTCCACACGGCATGGTTGGGATTGACATGGCGCTTCTAGGGGACTTCGGAACCTCCTGGACGAAGCTGCTGAACACCGGCAGTGAAGAACCACGCGTGCTTCCGACGAAGGACGCGCACGACATCACGGCCGACATCGCCACAGGTCACAACGCGCGGCGGCGGGCGCCGCGGCACGTGAATGAGCTGATCGCCCTCGCCCAGGGCGGGGAAAGGCTGATAGGAGAAGAGGAGTTCCTGCTGCTCGACGTTGGCTCGCGCGATGTGAAGTACGTCCGCCTGCGGCGTGGGGAGCTCGTGGACATGGACTGGACCACGACGTGTGGCGCGCTGACCGGGTTCACGCTGGAGCTCCTCGGCCGCTACTACGGGCTCGACTACGATGCCGTCGAGCCATCCAAGAAGTCTGTGTCCGTCACCTGTGGAGTGCTGGGGATGGAGCAGCTCTTCGAGCTGGTCTCACAGGGGGTGCCGGAGTCGGAGGCCGTGGCGCGCTTTGCGCGGGGAATCGCCATGAACGCATATCGGTTCATCGGCCAGCCGAAGACGTTCTACCTGTCGGGAGGGATGTGTGAGAACCGGCTCTTTCAGCATAGCTTCCCGGAGAAGGTCGAGGTTCGGCCCCTGGGACGGTTCGTGCTCCTCGAGGGGCTGATGGTGGAACTGACGCGGGCGACGCGCGCTGGCACGGCCGGCTGAGAAACGCGTGGGAGGCAGCGAGATGGAGGGCCATGGATCGAAGGCGCTGGGCACCGCACGGCTGATTGCGACACTCACGTACGTCGTGCCCCTCGTGGTGTTTCCGGCAGTGCCGCGGATAGTCAAGGCGGAGATGTCGTTGGACGCGCAGACGCTGGCGCTGCTGACGGCGGTGCTCGGCCTGGTGGGCATCGTGGACTACGGGGTGTCGCTGTTCCTGGAGGCGAAGATGCTGGCGCGCGTGCAGTTGGGCGCGAGCGACCGGCGTAGCGGGATCATCAGCGCCGCGGCCCTCGTGTCGGCCTTCGGTGCGAGCCTTGCGGTCTATGGGCTTGTGCT
>DAOVEW010000379.1 GCA_030668755.1 Bacillota bacterium
AACATGCCCACCCCGAGGGTGAGCAAGAAGCCGACCACGAGCGCGAAGGTGAGGCGCCGGGAGTTGATCCGGGCGGAGTCGGCGATCTTGAAGCTCTCCAGCGCGTTCCCGGTGACCACCTCATACGAGTAGCCGAAGCCCGGGAAGAAGGCCCACCGCGTGGAGATCATGGTGATGAGCTCCCGCGGGCGGAAGACCGCGGTGCCGAAGGGGACGACGACAGCGTTCTGTATCTCGAGCGGGAAGGGCAGAAACGCGAGTCCCGTCTCGGCCCGGAGCCTGGCCCACATCACGTAGTAGCCGATAATGAGGGCCACGAGGATGATGCCAACGGTGATGCGGCAGCCTGCGAGCCAGGAGAAGTAGACGAGACCTGCAAAGGAAACGACGAGGCCGATCAAGGCCATCCGATAGGTGAGGGGCTCCCTGGCGTCGGATACTCCGGAGCGCCGGCTGAGGGCGGTGCGGAGCGCGTTGCCAAGATGCTTGCGGGCGATCCAGAGGACCCAGATCCCGAGTGCGAGCACCGCGCCTCCCCCCTGGTAGCGGGGCGCGGGGAAGGAGCTGTCGAACCACTCCTCGGGCCGCTGGGGCTCGGCCCCGGCGGCGATGGCTAACACGGTGAGGGCTATATCGGCCAGCCAGAAGAACCAGGCGGAGAATGAGAGCTCCTTCGGGATGAGGTAGGCGATGGCCATCATCCAGGGCGGGAGATAGAAGTCGATCTCGCCGACGCCGGCGAGGGGGCCGACTTTCTGCCACTCCATGATGGCGGCGGGCCCCAGCGGTATGGCCGGCACGGCCGGGTACCTCTGGGAGAGGCCGTTGACGAAGCTGAGCGCGAAAGAGACGATCAGGCCGATCCAGAAAATCCACGCCAGCGGAAGCCTGCCCGCACGGCCGCCGCGTTCGCCGCGCGGCTCGCGCACCAGTTCGAGCGGCACCTGGGCAATGGGGAAGCTGAGGCGCTCGTTCGTGACCCACTGCCGCTGCAAGATGATTATGACACACAGCGCAGCAATGAAGACGGCTACCATGAAGAAGGACCAAGCGCCGAGTGGGGCCCGCCATACATCCCAGGGGACCTGGGCGCGGCCTTCGAAGAAGCCTTCCGCAGCCTCCATGCCGGTCGGGGCAAACCACGTGGGCACTTGATCGAGGAACACGGTCTGCCAGATCAAGTGGGCGCGCGCCATGTAATAGTAGGCGATGCTCTTGACGAGCATCCAGCCCATGATGCTGTGGCTTGCGACGGGTCCGCCGACGAGCAGGACGCAGTATATGACCAGGAGCTCGCGCCGTGTCAGCCCGATTCGCCGGACGACCGGGAGGCCCATGAGGGCCGCGAGCACGAAGAGGACCACGACGGGCGCCATTGGCGGAATGCCGATGAAAACATCACTCTTCCGCCATGCCATCTCTACGTAGAAGGCGACCGGAACGAGAAGCACCAAAAGAGCGAACGATAGCAAGATCGCTCGCCACGTCACTCCGCCCTGAGGGTCAGCCGCCTGCCGGTTCTCAGCGGATGAGGTCATTTTGGCCTGTTCTTCTCGTGGCCACGCTGTCATTCCTGCCCGGCCCAAGATGTCAGGCAAGTATCCTGTTATCTCGCACGGCATCTCCAGGCGGTTCGGGCCCGGGCGCCCGAAGCGACTCGGAGGCGATCTCGCTGGATTCGCCCTCATCCGAGCCAGGCTCCTGCCGGAGCGCGAAGGCGACGGAATCCGCAGGGGTTGCGCGGTTCTGTGCAGTGACGGCAGGCAATTTGCGATGTGACGTGGCGCCGGTCCGACGTTGTGTCTGGGCCTGCGCGGAGCTCGCGGCTGGACGGGCACCGGGAAAGGGAGAAGGCTGCCGCCGGACGAAACGGTCCGGCGATCCTCTTTCGTCGGCGGCCGGAGCGATGGCTGGCCGTCACCGTGGTCTGCGCTCTGGAACCCTGGAAAGGAAACCGACTATGGACAAGAAGCTTCGCTGGGGGATCATCGGGACGGGCAGGATCGCCCGGGTGTTTGCGAAGGGAGTGTCCGGGTCCACTACCGGACGGCTCGTCGCGGCTGCCGACAGCGACAAGGCGAGGGCGGATACGTTCGCCGAGGAGGTCGGCATCGAGCGCACACACGGCAACGGGGATGCCCTGCTGGCGGACCCGCAGGTGGATGCTGTATACGTCTCGACGCCTCATCCGTTCCATGCGGAGTGGACGATCAAGGCTGCCCGCGCCGGCAAGCACGTGCTGTGCGAGAAGCCGCTCGGGCTGAACCATGCCGAGGCGATGGCGGCTGTCGAGGCGGCTCGGGCGAATGGCGTGTTCCTGATGGAGGGCTTCATGTATCGGTGCCACCCACAGACAGAGAAGCTCATCGAGCTGATTCGCGGGGGTGCGATAGGCGAGGTGCGCGCTATCGAGGCGACCTTCAGCTTCGACTTCCCGTTCGACGGTTCACATCGCTTGCTCAGCCTGGAACTCGGAGGCGGGGGCATACTGGACGTCGGCTGCTACTGCACGTCGATGGCGCGGCTGATCGCGGGCGCGGCTTCGGGAAGGGACTTCGAGGAGCCAACTGAGGTGAAGGGAACGGCTCACATCGGGGAGGCGAGCCGCGTCGACGAGTATGCGGTCGCCGTGCTCAAGTTCCCAAGCGGCATCGTCGCACAGCTAGCGACGGGTGTGCAGTTGAACATGGAGAACGCCGTCCGCATATTCGGATCGAAGGGATG
>DAOVEW010000348.1 GCA_030668755.1 Bacillota bacterium
CATCTGTGCAAGCAGGCCTTCGTAGAGGGCGATTCGGGCGCAGTCACGCAATCGGGCGAAGGAGGGGAGGGTTACGGCCCACCAGGAAGCGGTGATAGCTTCTGGTTCGGGCATTCCCATGCGGATCAGTAGCCGCTGGACAGCATGGGCTCTTTCTGTAGGATGGCTGTGGACAGCAGGGAGGCGGGCGGCGCGCTCCCACTGAGAGAGGCACTGTTCATCGCGATGGAGACCGTAGAGGTATCGGACTTCGATGGCGACGGGGAGAGCGTTGTCGGCATCCGCTTGCTGCCAGCGGCGGAGCGCCGCGAGAATGGGTTCTGCTTCGTCCGGGGAGAGCTTCGTGGGGTGGCCTGATTCCGCGATTTCTCGTTCGGCCTCGGCAACGGCCTCGGCGTCGTTGGGATCAACAGCCCAGTTGCCAAGGCGCGAGTAGCTGGGGGCGTCTCTGAGCACCGCCTCGCCGTACGCGCTCCAGGCGACGGGGTCGGCGCCGGACTCTGCTGCGCGCTTGAGGAGAGAGGTGTCGTCGGCCAACATGCCCGCGGCCATGAGCATCTCAGGGTCGTCGGGATGATGCTGTTCGACGAACCGGACGGCGCGCTGGCGGTAGGGCTCGATCAGGTGTGCCGTAAGACTGGACTCAGCGGGATCCGGCGGGAACCCAGAAGGGGCAGGCGACCTCAGCTGTGACATCATCGTCCATTGGACTCGCGCCTGGTCGCGGAGTGGCTTGACGCCTGCCACTACCAAGATGACTGCGATGAAGATGAGCCAGGAGGCGCGGATGCCAGGCATGGTTCAGCTCCCCTCTTGAGCGTTCGACTATTAGATACCGTTAGGGAGGGAAAGGTTCTGGTGGTCGCAGGGATCAGTACAGCTGGGCAGGAGCCACGCTCCTGCCCTACGCGATTTCGGTCAGGGTCGCACTGCGAGCAGCGGCGAGATTCTTCGGTCGTGCCTCCCTCAGAATGACAGGGGGGAGGCGGCGGGCATGCTGCGCATGGCGGCCGTACAGGGGCAGGAGGCAAGTGGCTAGGCCCTTCGGGCCGCCACCCCGGCCCGGCTCGGCCGGGCCTAGGGGCTCCTTGTATGGTTGGTGTGAGGTAGAGTAAGGGTGGCGGGGATCGGTGTGCCCGGCCTGCAGCAGGGCAGGAGACACGCTCCTGCCCAACGGGAGTGCGCGGCCTATAGCAGCAGGGCGTCGGCCCATGCGCGCTGCCAAAGGTCGGGGGAGTACTCCGCGAGGACGGCTTTGCGCTGGTCCTCCCCTACTCTTTTTGCTTCGGCGTGGACGCGGTGCATGATCTTCGCGATGCCCAGTGGGGTTGGCGCCGCGTGGGGGCCGGGAAGGTCTTTGAGGCCGGCGACATGGGTGCAGATGGTGGCGGTGCCGCAGGCCATGCTCTCGAGGGCGGAGAGGGAGGTGCCCTCGCCGCAGAGGGACGGGATGAGGGTGAGCTCGGCGCTGGAGTAGACGGCGGGCAGCTTGTCGTGGGGCACGGGGCCGTAGAAGACGACGCTCGCCTCAAGGTTGTGCCGCGCGACAAGTCGGCCGAGGGAGGCGATGTAGCGCGGCTGTCCGCCGCCGCCGACGATGAAGAGGGAGCTGTTGAGGTGGGAGGAGTAGAACTGAGCGAAGGCCTCGATGGCGAGGTGGATGCCTCGGTTGCGGTAGAGATTGCGGGGGACGAGGATGGCGGCGCGGTCGGCGATCTCGGGAATAGGCTCGGTCGGGTGGAACGTGTGGGTATCGGGGGCGTTCGGGATGAACCAGACGCCGGGCGCGACCTGGGAGTGCATGCGCTGCTTGGGGGCGATGGGGAGGCCCATGGCGCGGAGGAAGTGGGTGTCGTTGGCGACGTATAGGTGGGCGCGTCGGAAGGCGAGGCGCGCGAGGGAGGCTTTGACGAAGCTGCGGGGGGAGCCGGGGGAGTCGTCCCAGAAGACGCCGTGGGAGAGTGCGACGCGGACGGGCCGAGGGCCGAAGAGGCTCATTAGGTCTACGGCGAGCAGGTAGTGGGGGTAGTGGCAGATGACGACGTCGTGGGATAGGATCTGCTTGCGGAGGCGGAAGAGGGCGAGGGCGTGGGTCCAGAACTCGAAGGGGAGGCCGCGCCAGGGGTTGGGCACGGCTCGCACGTCCTCTCTGGGGGAATCGGGCATGCGCTGGTAGACGCAGTGGTCGTGTCCGGCGGAAGTGATGAGGTCGGCAAGCTGAGAGGCGTAGACATCGGCGCCTCCAGCGATCGGCTTGTAGGTGTAGGTGATCTGCGCGATGGAGAGCGGCCGGTGGGCCGGGAGGGGGCGCGGGCGGGGCCGACTTCTGAGGAAGCCGAGGAGATATCCGAGGAAGTTCGCGAGGTCCACGGTGAGGGAGACCGCAGGCGCGAGGAGGGCCGGGTGCCAGTCTGCACCGCGGGTCCGGGCTCGCGCAGTATGGCGCCCCCAATAGAGCACGGTCAGCAAGGCGAACAGGAAGCCCCAGAAGCCCGCGGTGTCGCCCGCGGCGGCGAGGAAGAGCAGGAGCGCCGCGGAGAACACGCCGCAGGATGCCTTGCTGTAGTGGCCGAACCAGTGTCGCAGCTCGCCGTCACTGCGAGCATAGCGGAAGAACTGGCGGAAGACTGCGAAGAAGCTGGTCTGGGTGCGCCAGGAGACGCGGGCGTTCGGGATGAAGAGGAAGCGGCAGCCAGCCTGTCGGAGCTGGAGATCGAAGGCGGTGTCCTCGGCGTACTCGGTGTATTCGGGATAGCCTCCGACGCGCTCCCAGGCCGCCCGGCGAAAGGCGACGGAGCGGCCGGAGGGCAGGAACGCGGCGGGGTCTACCTCTGATGGATCGGGCACAGTTGCGACGGCGATGGCATCCTCG
>DAOVEW010000271.1 GCA_030668755.1 Bacillota bacterium
CCCCAACCTCCTCACCCCCAACCCGACAACCGCCTCAATCAGCCGGGACTTCCTCATCATCGTGCGCAATCGCGCCCGCGTGCGCCCGCCTGTCGGCATCCGTCCCTGACCAGTGCCGGCCGGGCTCAGAAGGACATTCACGCCCTCTGGTGCAAGATACCGGACGTAGCTGCGTCCAGCCCGGCTGCGTTGAGATTGCCGGCGGTCAGCGCGACATGTACACCGACATCAGCGTTCGCGAAGTCCAAATCTTCAAGTCACAGGCCTCCGCCCGGACGCCTCTCAAGTTTGGGGCCGTCGTCGTCGAGGACCTCCCCATCGGCTTCGCCCGCGCCACGGTCGAGAATCGGTCGGGTCGAACCGCCGTCGGCTGGGGCGCCATGTTCCTCATGGATCTGTGGTCCTGGCCCTCTGCACGTGCGCCTCGCCGCGCGACGACGCGCGTCATGTGCGACCTCCTCGACGCCTACGCATCGCTCGTCGCTGACTTCGGGCGCTTCGCCCATCCCGTCGAGATCTTCATCGACTCCGAGGACGGCCTCCGGCAAGCCGCGCGCGATATCTGCCGCACCCTCACCCCTGGTGAAGAGATCCCCTTTCTCGGCGCCCTGGTTGCCGCCAGCCCCGTCGACCACGCCATCCACGACGCCTTCGGCAACGTCAATGAAATAGACTCCTATCGCGGCTGCGGCCCCGAGTTTATGTCATCCGACGTATCCCGCTACCTCGGCCGCGGCTACGAGGGCGTCTATCCCTCTCAGTTCCTCCGTCAGGACTACCTGCCCGCGGTCCCCATCTTCCATCTCGTCGGTGGGCTCGACCTGCTGCGGGAAACCGAGGTCGGCGACGCAGCGCCGGACGACGGCGTCCCCAATTCCCTCGACCGCTGGATCGAGCGCGACGGCGTCTTCTGCCTCAAGCTCAAGCTCCGCGGCCAAGACATGCAATGGGACGTCCCCCGCACCATCGCCGTCTCCGACATATACCACGACACGCGCCGCCGGGCCAGGCCCGATCTCCCCCAGCGGCCCTTCCTCACCGCCGACTTCAACGAGCAGTGCCAGTCTCCCGACTATGTCGTCGAGTACCTTCAGCTCCTCCGCGAGCGCGCGCCGCGCGTCTTCGACGAGCTGCTCTACATCGAGCAGCCCACCGAGCGAGACCTCGACGCACACGCCTGGGACATGCGCCCTCTATCCGCGCTCAAGCCCATCCTCATAGACGAAAGCCTCGCCTCCCCCCACGACTTCCACCGCGCCCTCGAGCTCGGCTGGTCCGGCATCGCCCTCAAGAGCTGCAAGTGCCTCTCCGCCGACATCCTCTTGCTCTGCGCTGCCGAGCTCGCCGACATCCCCTACGCCGTCCAAGACCTCACCAATCCATCCATCGCGCTCATCGAGAGCATTGGCCTCGCAGCGCGCATCCACACGATCAAAGGCGTCGAGGCCAACTCCCGCCAGTTCTTCCCCGACGCGAATACAGTCATTGCATCGGTCCATCCCGATCTCTGCGAGATACGCAACGGCTGCGCCCGAACCAGCTCGATATCCGGCCCCGGCCTGGGCATGCAGATCGACAAGATCGACGGCTTTGCCGCACATCTCACCGAGGCCGACGCTGCTTACCGCAGGGCCGCCGCAAAGGAGACGCCCTAGCCCGGGCCGGCGCGCCATCCCGCCCTCCACTCTGAACAGAACGGAGTGCTGCCAATGAAGCGCGCGACTCTTCTCTTGCCCGCCTCGGCGCGCGATGCAATCTACGACCGGGAGACCCTTTCCGAGATCCGCAGCATCGTCCACCTCACCGATTGCGCCGACCGGCTCGGCCGTCTCGATGCCCTCAAGCCCGTCCTGGCCGAGACCGAGATCATCCTCTCGGGATGGGGCATGATGCCGCTCGATGCTCAATTCCTCGAAGCCGCTCCCCACCTCCAGGCCGTCTTCTACGGCGCGGGCTCCGTGCGCGACTTCGTCACCGACCACTTCTGGCACCGCGGCATACTCCTCACCAGCACCTATGCCGCCAATGCCGTTCCCGTCATTGAGTACACCCTCTCCACCATCGTCTTCGGCCTCAAGAGGGTCATACAGGCGCGGGAGCTAACCCGCCATCGGCACACCTTCGCTCGCCCCGACGATGTCAAGGGCCTCTACGGCGCCAAAATCGGCGTCATCGGCGCCGGCATGGTCGGCTCCGGCGTGCTCGAAAGGCTCCAGAGCTACGACGTGACCACCTACTGCTACGACCCCTATCTGTCCGAGGAGAAGGCCCGCCGGCTCAACACCACGCCGCTCGGCCTCGACGAAATCTTCAGCACCTGCGACGTCGTCAGCCTCCACGCAGCGAACACCCCCACCACCGAGCACATGATCCGCGGACATCACTTCCGCAGCATGAAGGACGGCGCCGTCTTCATCAACACCGCTCGCGGCAAAATCGTCAAAGAGGATGAGATGATCGAACCCCTCCGGCAGCGCCCCATCTTCGCCTTCATCGACGTCACCGACCCGGAGCCCCCACCCTCCGACAGCCCCCTCTACGATCTCCCCAACGTCTTCCTCACACCCCATCTCGCCGGCTCCGGTGGCGACGAGGTCCACCGCCAGGGCCGCTACGTCCTCGACGAGCTCACCCGCTTCCTCAACGGCCGGGAACCCCGCTACCCCGTCACGCGCGACATGATGCAGTGGATGGCCTAGCGCGCGGCCCCGCCCGCCGCCTCAAACGAGCTGCCCGCTCTCGATCGTCGGACACCAGAACTTCTCGATGTACTCGACGACAAGCCGTGTGCCCTCCTCGTGGCTCACGTACGGCGGCATCGCCGGATTGTACATCGCATCCGTCAGGTCCCGCACCAGCGCCACATTCACGCCCCATCTCACCATGTTCTTGATCCCAAACGACCTGTTCAGCACGCACATATTCGTGTGAACCCCAGCGATCGCGAGGCGCTCGACCCCGCGCTCCCTCAGGAAGCTGTACACTTCCTCGCCATCGTCCGAGATCGCGTCTCGCTCCTGGTCGATCTCGATCCCCGGATGCTGCCGGCTCCACGCCCGACGCTGGTCCGTCTCGCCCGTATCTGACCCACCGTCCGAGTCATCTACCGGCAGCGGCGGATCCGGCCGCTCCGACCCGCCCGGCGGATTCACCCGCGCTACGCCGGCGATGCGTTCGCGCGCAGGCGTTCCCGCGTAGCGCTCCAGCGTCTCGGAGGGCGCGTGGATGATCTGCACCCCCTTCTCCCGGGCCGCCCGCACCACCCGGTTCATCCGGGGCGCCATCTCATCCACGCGTTCAGCAGCCCCTCGGCTCCAATGCCCCTCCCACATGTCGCAGATCACCAGCCCCACCCGGCGCGCCGCCAC
>DAOVEW010000192.1 GCA_030668755.1 Bacillota bacterium
GATCCGAAGAGTGATCGTATATAAGGGTGGGTGGCGCTGGCGACTTGTCCACGACGGCCTACCTCCCCCCTGCCGGCGGTACGGATGCCAGCCTCGGGATGATAGATTGATGAGGCAGCCTCTCGACGGACGCGCAGCAGATCGCTCGCCCGCGGTCCGCAGGTGGGAGGCCTCCGGCCGTCTCCGGTCGTCCAGCCTGCTCCTTTCCCTCACTACATGGTCGGGAGATTATACCACGGAGGCAGGCTTTCCTCAAGGCTGCCCGCGGCGGCCGGGGGTGGGACCGGAAACATTTGGTCTTACGCCGAGACTCTCCAATCCTCCCCAGCAGCGACATTCTTGTCGCGACGCCTCTGTCTCCCATAATCGGGACAGGAATGTCCCACCTAGGAGCGGCAATTGCCTTCGGCAACCAAGAGAAGACGGTCACACCCGACGGCCGGGTGGGACGGATGCTGCGTACCCCTACGGGCCGCGCTCGAGGGGGCCGTGAAGGTGCTCCCGGCCCAGGAGACGGGTGAACAGGGGCGGCTACTCAAAGAAATTGGGGCTAATTCCTTGACAGAGGGGCCGAGTCTGCATATACTACAAGTTCGTGTCGACAGGATCAGGGGGCGTTCGACAACCTCTGGGGATAGGGTGAAAGAAGCACTTCGCCGCCCGCGCAGGTCTCTCTCTTGAACTACCGACAATAGCCGGTCTGGTGCCGCGGTGTGTCCTGCTGAGCGGACCTGGACCGGCCTGTGGCGCGTGCGGGGGTGGGGAGGACGAGCCCGCAGACTGAGGAGAGACGATGGACGTCATCAGAGTGAAGGGCCGATTGCCTCAGAACGGCCGAGTTGCCGCCGAGATCCCCAACCTGATCGAGATCCAACTCAACTCGTATCGCTGGTTCCGAGAGGAGGGCCTGCGGGAGCTCTTCCACAACTTCTCTCCGATCGAGGATTTCACGGGTAATCTGGCACTGTCGTTCTGCGACCCGCAGGATGGTGAGCCGAAGTGGTACCTGGGCGAACCGAAGTATGACATCTACGAGTGTCGGGATCGCGATGCCACCTTCGAGGCGTCGCTCAAGGCGCGGGTGTGGCTGCACCACAAGCGGACGGGTGAGATCAAAGAGTCGGAGGTGTACCTGGGCGAACTGCCGATCATGACGGAAAACGGCAGCTTCGTCATCAACGGTCCGGAGCGATGTGTGGTGAGCCAGCTTGCCCGCTCGCCCGGTGTGTACTTCCGCGACACGATAGACTTCAGCGGGCGCATTCTCTACAGCGCGCAGGTGATCCCGAGCGAGGGCGCTTGGCTAGATATCGACTCGGATGCGAACGATGTCGTATCGGTGAAGATCGGCCAGGCCCACAAGTTCCCCGTGACGACGCTGTTGAGGGCGCTGCAGTCCATTAACATGGCGCCGGGAAGCGCCAAAGTGAAGTGCTCTACGGACGCCGATCTAGTGCGGATATTCGGCCAGCCGCAGTCGGTCCGGAAGGTCACCGCCGAAGGGCTGGTGGCGAGGCGCGTCTGGGAGCGGGTAGTCGATCCGGATACCGGCGAGGTGATCGCAGAGGCCGGCCAGCGCCTCGAGACTGAGGCGGCCGAGCGGATAGCGCAGTTGAAGCCGAAGAGGCTGAAGGTGGCGGTGTTGCCCTCGCTGATCGACGAGACCATGGCGAAAGACTCAACCCGGACGGAGGAGGAGGCGCTGATCGACATATACCGTCGAGAGCGTCCGGGCGACCCGGTAACGCCGGAGATCGCGCGGAGGCGGCTGGCGGGGCTCTTCGGCGACAATCGTCGGTACGATCTGGCGCGGGTGGGACGCTACAAGCTGAACAAGAAGCTGGGGCTGGATTTGCCGGAGAGTGTGCGGACGCTCACCAAGGAGGACCTGATCGCGATCTTGGGCTACCTCATCCGGCTGGGGGAGGGGGACGAGATGGCGGCAGTGGACGAGATCGACCACCTGATGAACAAGCGCGTGCGGTGCGTGGGGGAGCTGCTTCAGAACCAGTTCCGCATCGGGTTCCTGCGGATGGAGCGAATCGCCCGAGAGCGGATGACCAGCCTTGATCCGGAGCAGGTGACGCCGCAGTCGATCATCAGCACCAAGCCGATCTCGGCTGCTATCAAGAGCTTCTTCGGCTCCAGTCAGCTCAGCCAGTTTATGGATGAGACCAACCCGCTGGCGGAGCTGACCCACAAGCGGCGGTTGAGCGCGCTGGGCCCCGGAGGGCTGAGCAGGCAAAGCGCGAAGCTCGAGGTGCGAGACGTGCACCACTCGCACTATGGACGTATCTGCCCGATCGAGACGCCTGAGGGACCGAACATCGGGCTGATCGGGTCGCTGGCAATCTACGCGCGGCTCGACGAGTACGGGTTCATCGAGACGCCGTACCGTCGGGTGAAGAGGGAGGTGGTGACGGATGAGATCGTCTATCTCACGGCGGACGAAGAGGACGTCTATCACATTGCGCCGGCCTCGGTGCCGGAGGACGAGAAGGGCAGGATCACTGCCGAGTCGGTGAGCGTTCGCTACCGCGACTCCTACCCGGAGGTGCCTCCGGAGCAGATAGACTTTGTGGATCTCTCTCCGAAGCAAATCGTGTCGGTCGCGACTTGCCTCATTCCGTTCCTCGAGAACGATGATGCGAACCGGGCGCTTATGGGATCTAACATGCAGCGGCAGGCCGTTCCGCTGCTGCGCTCGGAAGCGCCTTATGTGCGGACCGGTGTGGAGGGACGTGCGGCCCAAGATTCGGGCGCGGTGGTGCTGGCTCGGGCGGACGGCATGGTGACTGGCGTCAAGTCGGACCAGATAGCAGTGACCCGCGCCGACCGAAAGGTTGACACGTATCGGCTTCAGAAGTTTGTGCGGTCGAACCAGTCAACGTGTATCAACCAGCGACCGACGGTGAAGAGGGGAGAGTTCGTCAGCAAGGGGCAGGTGCTCGCCGATGGACCGTGCACAGATGGGGGGGAGTTGGCCCTCGGCCGCAATACTCTGGTTGCGTTCATGCCGTGGGAGGGCTTCAACTACGAGGACGCGATTGTGCTCAGCGAGCGGATGGTCCACGACGACACGCTCACCTCGATCCATATCGAGAAGTACGAGATTGAGGCACGGGAGACGAAGGTCGGGCCCGAGGAGATAACCCGCGACATCCCCAATGTGGGCGACGAGGCACTGAAGGATCTGGACGAGGACGGCGTAGTGCGCATCGGCGCGCAAGTTCGGGCCGAAGACATCTTGGTTGGCAAGGTTGCCCCCAAGGGTCAGGAAGAGCTCACCTCCGAGGAGAAACTCGTGCGGGCGATCTTCGGGGAGAAGGCGGCCGAGATGCGCGACACCTCGCTGCGGGTGCCCCACGGAGAGAAGGGGAAGGTGGTGGAGATCAAGCGCTTCTCGCGGGTGAAGTACCGGTGCCAGAAGTGCGAGACGGAGTATCAGGTGGGGAAGAACCAGCACCGGCATTACTGCGACCGGTGCGGCGGAGAGCTGAAGCGGGAGGCCGGGGACGAGTTGCTTCCCGGCGTGAACCAGTTGGTCCGGGTGTACATTGCGCAGAGACGGAAGATCATGGAGGGGGACAAGCTGGCCGGGCGGCACGGAAACAAGGGTGTAGTCGCGAAGATCCTGCCGGTCGAGGATATGCCTTTCCTGCCCGACGGGACGGCGGCGGATGTCATTCTCAACCCGCTGGGCGTTCCATCGCGCATGAACATCGGCCAGATTCTGGAGACTCATCTCGGTGTGGTTGCCGAAGAGCTCGGGGTGTGCTTCGAGAACCCGATCTTTGAGTCGGCGACGGACGAGGAGATACTGGAGTACTTCAGAGTGGCGGCTGGGCGCTTCCGGGCGCGCGCCGTGGGGAAGTACGTGACGGAGGAGATGGGGTTGCCGGGCGAGTGGTACGAGGAGAGGAGCGACTATGAGTCACTCAAGCCGGCGCTGGTGCGGACTCTCGCAGGGATCGACCCCGCCGACCTGGAGCGGGCCGCCGAGTGGCTGGCTGTGGACTCGAAGGAGTGGTCGGAGCTCAGGGGAGCGGAAGCGCGCGCGTCTTACTTGGTGGGCCATCTGGAGAAGCGGGCGGACGAGATGGTGGGGTTCGATGCTGAGGCCGGCAAGTTCTGGCTGCACGACGGCCGGACGGGGGAGCGATTCAACCAGCCGATCACGGCGGGCCAGATCTACACTATGAAGCTGAACCACTTGGTCGA
>DAOVEW010000223.1 GCA_030668755.1 Bacillota bacterium
GTTCATCGCATTCGTAGGCTCCAGTTCGGCCGCTCGCCGCAGCCAGCGCGTCGCTCCCGCCGCGTCGCCCAGATCTGTCAGCGCGGCCGCCAGCTTCCGCGCCGCCTCCCCGTCCTGCGGCGCGACCTCCATCACCGCGCGCAGCTCTCGCGCGGCATCCTCAATATGCCCCCCAGCGAGAAGCTGCATCGCCAGCTCTCGTCGCACGACGAGATTGTCCGGGGCCACTTCTAGGGCCTCCTCCAGCGCGGCCCGCGCCTCCTCTTCCTTCCCCTGGTTGAACAGGCTCTGCGCGCCGGCCGCCGCCCGGTTGCACAGCGTCACGACCCGCTGTCCATAGCGATCCGCAGCGACGACGGCCGCTATCGCCAGCCCCGCCAGCACACACGCGAGGATGCAGTAGTAGAGCGCGCGCCGCTTCATTCCGAGCCGCTCCCTGCCAGCCACTGCGCCGGCCTCCGCCCCGCCCGCACTACGGCCATTTCCGAGGTTCCCTCTTGCCACGCCACGAGGTACTCGCCCTCTTGCAGAGCCCAGTGGTCCATCGCCTCGGGATGCACCTTGCCTGAATCGGGCCGCTCGGAGACCAGGTGGATCGGGAGCGCTCGTCCGCGGTCCAGGTTCAGCGCCTGTGCAAAGCAGTTGCTGAACACCGGCGCTCCGTGGTGGCTCTCCGGAAGGTCTTTCACGAAGAGCACCGGGTCGCCGTCGGCCGCCGGAAGTTGCTCTATCAGCCTCCGGCCCTCGGCCACGACCCGTGACGAAATCTCGCCCGCCTCCCGCCAGGGCGTGACATACCAGATCGTCAGCGACGCCGCTCCCGCGACTATCGCCAATGCCGCGGCACCGCTCCTGCGCCACCCCATGCCGCGCCCCGCGCACACATCGCCGAACAGCCACGCCAGCCCGACCGTTGGCAGGTAGCTCAGCCGCGACCACTCCAGGAACCCCGAGGCCGCCGGCAGGAACAGCCACGTCGGCCCCGCCATGATGAACACATAGCCCAGCCACAGCCACAGCCGTCGCCCCGGCACGCGGTCCAGCCCTCGCACCCACCACAGCGCCGCCGCGGCCATCGCCACGAGGCCCGCCCACCACAGCGACGGGCCGAGCTGCTCCGCGAACAGCGAGCGGTGCACCGGAAACAAGAAGTCGCCGATCATCAGCAGCGGCGCCGACGGGAACGCGGTGTTCCACCACGTCAGCGGCACGCGGTATCCGCCGAATCCGCCGAACACCGCGAAGCGCCAGACGAGATACCCGACCAGCGCCGCGCCGTATGCCCCGCCGACCCGGAGCGCGCGGCTCTTCGCGCCGCGGTGGGGCAGCAGCGCGGCCCGCAGCAACACAAACCCGGGAAGCGCGAGCGCGGCCTCCTTGCTGAGCAGCGCGAGGAGAAACGCGATCAGGGCTGCGGGGAGCGCGCCCCGGGGGGGCGAGTCGCGGCCGAGGTATACCTCCAACAGCAGCAGCGACCCAAGCGCGAACCCGCCGCACAGCAGGTCGGAGCTGCAGCAGGGCCACGTCACCGGCTCAACGTGGATTGGATGCACCGCGAAGAGCAGGCCCGCGAAGAGCGCGGCGTAGCTGCTCCCGATCACCCGGCGCGCGAGCGCGTACACGAGAATCGCATTCACCGCATGCAGGAGCACGCTCAGCAGGTGATATCCGAGCGGAGCGCCGGACCACAGCCTCTCACCCAGCCACCAGACGAGCATGGTCAGCGGGCGGTAGAACGTGACGAACGCTCCCGAGCCCATCGCGTCGAGCGGACCTTCCGCCCCCTGTGCGGCATAGGCCAGGCCGTAGTCGTCGGACAGGAACCCAATCGTCAGCGCCCGCAGATAGGGCCCCGCCGCGGCGACGAAGATCGCCGAACACGCGAGGGCCGCCGGCCATCGAAAGCGCCCGCCCTCCGCCGAGGGCCGCAGGCCGACCAATGCCCGCCCCGCGATGGCCGCAATCACAAGGCACAGCGCCAGCGCCTGATAGCTCCACGTGATCGGCTCCCGCGGGTCCACCACGCGCCGCACGTAGACCATGAGGCCGAGAATTAACGCCGCCGCGGCGGCCGCCGCCAGCCCATCCGCCCGCCGCATACCGGGCCCCTTACTAGAGACGGAGCAGTCTCTTCGCGTTGCCACAGAGGATGAGGTCGCGCTCCGAATCGGTGAAGTGACACAGCTCGATCTGCTTCAGAGGAATGGCCGGATGGGCCGCGCACGCGTCGCTCCCGAACAGCACTTTCTCTGCGCCGCAGATCTCCACCGCCATCTTGATCCACCCATGGTCGAACACCCGCGCCGTGTCGAGGTGGAGGTTGGGAATGCGGCTCGCCTCCACCGCGCACAGCTTCACGAACCCCGGCCAGTACGGGCCGAAGCCGCCCATGTGTCCAAGGATCACGGGCACGTTCGGATAGTCCTCTGCCAGCCGCGCGAAGGAGTTAATTACATCGATTTCCGGCCTCGTATGCAGCAACAAGCAAGCGTCGAATTGGGTCAGAAGGTCCATGAGCGGCCGCGTGGGCCACCCGTCTCCCTGCCACGGGTGTACCTTCATGCCGCGGAAGCCATAGTCCCCCAGCGCGCGGCGAACTTGGTCGAGCGCGCGCGGCTCGTCGTGGAGGTTGGCCCGCGCGTACCCGATGAGCCGGTCGGGATGAGCGGCCACGGCTTGCCGTATTTCCTCGATCCCGAACTCGTAGTCGTGGTAGGTGACCGGCATTATGCAGGCCTTGGCGATGCCGGCCTCGTCCATCTGCGCGAGCAGCAGGTCGAGCGACTGGTCTATCTGGAAGGTGTCCTCGAACTTCTCGCCGAGGCCGATGTGTGTGTGAGTGTCGATTATCACGCGGTGGGTTCCCTCCTCCGAAGGGTCTTCGCCCCCGCGGGCGGGGCGTCCTGCCGTGCGGCGGCCGGGGAAGAGGAAACGAGGCGGACGGCGAAACGGAACCCCGCGGGTGTGCGACTTCCATACCACCGCGGGAGAGTGCGTAATGCAGCTAAGCGAATCGGTTTACATTGTGGCCGGAGGGGACCACGGGCTGGGGATCAGCGAGGCCTATGACTCCACGGTCTACCTGCTCGATCTGGGCTCCGAGCTGGCCCTCATCGACGCGGGCTGTGGCATTGATCCGGGCCCGACCGTCGAGAACATCGAGCGCCACGGGTATGACCCGGCGCGGATCACGCACATTCTGTTGACTCACTGCCATGCCGACCACGCGGGAGCCGCTCGGCTCTGGCGCGAGCGCACCGGCGCAAAGGTCGCGGCCTCCCAGGATGAGGCCGGCTTTCTCGAATTGGCCGACGAGCAGGAACTCGGCCTCGTGCGCGCGCGGGCCGACGGCTCGTATCCATCGGACTATCGGCTGCGCGCGTGCCCCGTTGACGTGCGCCTGAGCCACGAGCAGCAGGTCACGGTCGGCGGCGCGACGTTCACCGCGCTCCACGTCCCCGGGCACAGCCGGGGCTCGATCTGCTACCTCGCGGAGATAGACGGCCGGCGCTGTCTGTTCAGCGGAGATGTGGTGTTCTGCGGCGGGTGGATCAGCCTGTTGAACTGCCCGGGCAGCTCGCTGGAGGACTACGGCAAGTATATCTCGCGGCTAGCGGCGCTGCGGGTGGAGGCGCTGCTGCCGGGGCACTATGGCTTCACGTTGGGGATGGGGCAGCAGCACATAGACATCGCGATCGGCGGCCTCCAGGGGCTGTGGCCGCCGCCGCGGATGGTGTGACAGGAGGTGTCGAATGGCTCGTCTGCTGGCCGTGCTCTGCACTCCTCGCACAGAGGGATACACCGGGTCGCTCTGGCGCGCCGCGGTCGGGGCCGCCGCGCAGGTCAAGGGTGTCACGGTCGACGCGGTGTGTCTCAGTGATTTCTCGTTCAGCCCGTGCCAGAGCTGCTGCGCGTGCATCAGAAGTGATAAGCACGTGTGCCCGCTGCCCGACGACATGGGCCGCAGCGGCA
>DAOVEW010000072.1 GCA_030668755.1 Bacillota bacterium
CTCGGCAATGACGTTCTGCTTCTGGCCCGGATCCGCCGCCAGGTCGTAGAGCGCGCGCCACTCGCCGTTGCCGTACAGGACCAGCGCCCACTCTTTGCCGCGCATGAGATAGCTCGGCGGCCTGCCGTCGGAGCGGCAGAATACGTGGCCTCGCACCTCGTCCTCTAGGCCGGCCATCGCGCGCAGCAGCGACTTTCCCTGGACGCCCTCCCGCGGGTACGGCACTTCCAGCATGTCGCAGAGGGTAGGAAGCAGATCAATGCTCTCCGTCAGCCCCTCCACATCCCCCGCGAGCTTCCCGCCGGGCACACGCATCAGCAGTGGGACATGCACCAACTCGTCGTACACGCCCCGCTCGTGCCACAGGTAACCATGCTCCCCAAAAGCCTCGCCGTGGTCGGCGCTCACCACGAAGACCGTGTTGTCGAACACCCCCGCGCTGCGAAGCAGGCGCTCCACCTCGCCCACCGCCCAGTCCGCAAAGCGCAGGTTGGCGTCGTAGAGGTTGATCCACTCGGGCAGCGGAGGGTGGTTGCATGTTGACAGGAGCTTCTCATCCCCAACCGGGAACTCAAAGGCCCCCCGCTCGAACCCCGGCGGGCGCTTGCCGGCGAACAGCCGCGTCATCTCCTCCGGCTGGAGATAGGGCTGATGCGGCGGGTCAAAGTGAACGTACGCGAGAAAGCGGGAGTCGCCGTTCTTGTCGAGCCACGCCTCGATGAGAGTGAGCAGCGGCTGGGGCAGCGTGAACTTCTCCCAGTCCGACACGAGGGGCTCCACGTCGCGCTGGTCGTAGACCTTCTGGAAGTCCAGACCGATCCCCATCGCGGGCGATGCATTCGGGTTGGAGCTGAATAGCACGGTCCGGAAGCCCGCGCGCTCGAATCCCTGCGCCAGCGTGAATGTCCCCTCCAGGAAGCGACGGCCCTCCAGCGCCAGGTGGGTGTCGCTGTATTGAGAGGTGAACAGCGAGGCCGTGGACGGCTTCGTGGACGGATACTGGCAGAAGTGATGTCGGAAGACGAAGGACTGCTCCGCGAGGCGATCCATGTTGGGCGTCGTCGCGCGCGGATAGCCGTAGCAGCCAATGTGATCGGCGCGCGCTGCGTCGATAACGCAGATGACCACGTTCGCGCCCCGTGCTGCTTCCCGGATCGCCGAGACCTCGGGCGTCCCGGCCGTGAAGGTCGCTGGCTCGAACTGGAGCTCTCCGCGGTCGCCGCAGCCGCCGGCAAGCAGGAGAAAGGTAAAGACGAGCGTCGCCCGCGCCCGACGAGACACTCCGCCCTGCCTCCTCCGCGCGGCCCCAGGCAACCCACCCACGGTCACAGTAGGTATCCCATGTTCCGTAGGTGCTTCTCCTGCTCGGGCGTCAACTCGGGCAGCGGAGCACTCGGCAGCGGGACCATCTCCGCGTCCGGGTCGAGAAAATCGCGCGGCGGCCGACGCTGTTTCTCCGCGAAGTCCCCGAATACCCCAATCAGCTCCTCCGCCGCCTCCGGCCGTTCCTCCACGACGTTCTGCCGCTGGCCGGGGTCGGACTCCAGGTCGTACAGGGCCCGCCACTCGCCATTGTCCCACAGAATGAGCGAGTGGGTCAGGCTCCGCACCAGGTACTTGGACGGCGGCCCACCGGCGCGCGCGAAGATGCAGTCGTGCACGCCATCGGTCAGCCCGGCAACCAGCGGCAAGAGCGACCGCCCCTGCGCCCCGTTCCTCGGGTACTCGACGCGCAGCAGGTCCAGGATCGTCGGGAACAGGTCGATGGTCTGGCTCAGCGTGCAAAGCCTTAACCCCCCGCCCTCCCCGCCGGGCAGCCGCATCACCAGTGGTATGTGCGTGTTATCGTCGTAGACCCCCCTCCCATGCCAGACGTACCCGTGTTCGCCGAACCCCTCGCCGTGGTCGGAGGTGACGATGAACAGCGTCTCGTCGAAGACGCCGAACTCGCGGAGCACGCTTTCCACCTCGCCCATCGCCCAGTCGCCGTAGCGGAGGTTCGCGTCGTATACATTGATCCATTCCGGCAGAGCCGGCGGCGTCGGCCTCACCGGCCGCGGCGGCTCCGGGAACTCGTAGTCGCCGGGCCGGAAGCTCACCGGCTCCAGGCCCCGGAACAGCTCCGTCATCTCCCCGGGCTGGGCGTAGGGCGTGTGCGGCGGCATGAAGTGAAGGTAGGCGAAGAAGCGCGCTCCATCTTGCTCCTCCAGCCACGCCCGGAACGCGCGCACCAACACCTCCGGCTGTGTCCATCGCTCCTCCGCGCGGGTTCGGGGAATGAGCTCCGCATCGCACTCCTGGTGGTCGAAATCGGTCCCCAGGCCGTATGTCGGCGACACCTTCAGGTTCGAGCTGAACACCGCTGTGCGAAGCCCCGCCCGGGACAGCCCTTGCTCCAGTGTGAACGTCCCGGACAGCAGCCCGCGCGGCCCGTCGGAGAGGTGTGTGTCGCAGTACTGCGAGGTGAGCAGCGAGGCGGTGGAGCTCTTGGTCTCCGAAGACTGCGAGAAGTGCTTCTCGAACACCACTGCCGACTGCGCGAGCCGGTCTATGTTCGGCGTCGTCTCCCGCGGGTATCCGTAGCATCCCACGTGGTCGGCCCGCGTGGCGTCGAGCACGACAAGCACGATGTTGGCGCCCTCTACCGCGCTTCGGAGGGCCTCCACCTCGGGCGAGTCCGGCGTGAAGGCCGCGGGCTGGAAGGCGTTAGCGCTCCGATAGCGCACGCCCCCGTAAGCGGCCGCCGCCGCCGCCACCACCAAGATCCACCACAGCGCTCGCCCGCGCCACCGCGTGTTCATCAGTCGGCCTCCGCACGAAGTCTACTCAGGGCGGCCCTGCGTGTAAAGGACATCCAGCAGCGGGGAACTCGCGGCCAACAGCCCAGGATTCGCCCGGCTAGTCGAGATAGCCGAGTGCGCGCAGCTCCCGCTCGAGCTGCGGAGTCAGCTCGATCTTCTCTCGCTCCGCCCTCGGACGCGTCTCCACTCCCTCGCCCAAGAACTCATGGGGAGGCTGGCGCTGCGCGCGCGCGTATGTCTCGAAGGCCGCGAAGAGCTCCGCGGCTCGCTCCGGCTCCTCGGCCAGGATGTTCACCCTCTGCTCCGGATCGTTCCGCAGGTCGTACAGGCCGCGCCACTCCGGGTTCTCGAAGAGCACAAGCGAGTAGCGCTCACCGCGAACCATGTACTTGGGAGGCTGGTTGGACCGAATGAATGTGTAGTCGTTGATTTGCTCGGTCAAGCCCTCCAGCAGCGGCAGCAGCGACCGGCCCTGTATCTCGTCCGCGGGATAGCTGATCCCAAACAGGTCGTACACCGTGGGGAGCAGGTCAATCGTCTGGGTCAGAGCGTCGAAGCTGCGCGGTTCTCCGCTCCCCCCGGGCAGCCTCATCACGAGCGGGATACGCGTCACGTCGTCGTAGATGCCCCAGCTATGCCAGACGTATCCGTGCTCGCCGAAGGCCTCGCCGTGGTCGGCGGTCACGATGAAGAGTGTGTTCTCGAACACCCCGGCCCCCCGCAGCAGCCTCTCCACCTCGCCGACCGCCCAGTCCCCCCAGCGTAGGTTGGCATCGTAGAGGTTGATCCAACCAGGCAGTGCCGGCGGATCCCTCTTTGGGACGTAGTACTGGGCTGGGAACTCCCACTTGCCATGGCCGTACTTCTCGCGCCGATACCCGGGAGGCGTGTCTCCCGCGAAGAGCTCGGTCATCTCATCCGGCTGCACGTAGGGAGCATGTGGAGGGAGGAAGTGGAGATAGGCGAAGAACCGGGAGCCGCTTCTCTCCGCCAGCCACTCCTCGAACTTGCCCAGCAGCGCCTCCGGCCGCCGATGTATCGAGCTGCCGCCTGGCGCCAGCTCATCCCCATAGTAGGCTTCGTCGAAAGCGCAGCCGACGCCGACCTCGGGAGAGGCCAGGATGTTCGAGCTGAACAGCGCCGTTTGGAATCCGGCCGCCTTCAGCCCGACCGGCATCGTGAAGGAGGGCTCCGCCTGCTTCCACATGCCGCCCATCAGATGGGTGTCTACGAACTGCGACGTGAACAGGCACGCTGTGGACATCCTTGTCGCCGGATACTGGCAGTGGTGGTTCCTGAACACCAGCCCCTCTTCGGCGAGCCGGGCGATGTTCGGCGTCGTCTCCCGCGGGTACCCGCAGCAGCCTACATGGTCGGCTCGCGCGGCGTCGATGACACAGATGACCAGGTTCGGCCCCCGCCCGGACGCCGGCTGCGGCCCGGCGCGGCCCTCCCTCGCCTCTCGGTGGGCCCCCTGGCAACCCGCACAAAGGACACCAGCCGCAAGCAGTGCAACAAGCCGCAAGATCGAATATCGCTTCGCCACGCTATTTCGCTTCGCAGAGAGCATACCTGCGGGCATCGCCCACGTCAAACGGGCCCTCTGAAGGTCACTCATGGCACCGTCGAAGCAGGGGGAATGTACGCCTTCGGCGAATCATACAATGCCAGACGGGGAACACTGAAGGCGTTGGGGCGCGTCGACGCGCTGTTCCCATCGGAGCGCGCTTCGTATTTCAACGGATTGTCGGACTCACATACAATGGCTCCCCTAGCCGGGCCGCATACAGCAGCACGCCGTGCTGCTCACGCTCTGCCGTCCCGCTCATCGGGCTTGCGCCGCAGGCCCCCTTGCATCCGCGTCTGTGGTTCCCTCTCATTCGTCTTCGCCGCGCTTTTCTCTGTTCTCTGGCCATCTCCCGCATACGCCTACATAGGTCCGGGAGCGGGCTTCGCCGTGCTCGGCTCCTTCCTGGTCATGGTGGCCGCTGTCGCCCTGGGCGGACTGGTGCTCGTCACCTGGCCCGTTCGCTTTCTCGTCCGCTCTCGCCGCCGACGCCGCGCCTACTCCCAGAGCCGAACGGACCGCGTCGTCGTCCTCGGTTTCGACGGCATGGACCCCGAGGTCGCCGATGAGATGATGGCGGCCGGCCGCCTTCCCAACCTCGCCAGGCTTCGCGACCGCGGCACGTACGCGCGACTGGCGACGACCTGTCCTGCCATTTCCCCCGTGGCCTGGTCTTCGTTCATGACAGGAACCACGCCCGGCCGGCACGGGATCTTCGACTTCCTGCATCGTGACCCGCGCACCTACCTGCCGGACCTCTCCTCCGCCCAGATCCGGCCGCCGCGGCGCATGCTCAGCCTGGGCGGCCTTCACATCCCGCTCGGCCGTCCCATCATCCGTCTCCTGCGGCGGAGCAAGCCCTTCTGGACGGTTCTGGGCGAGCACGGCATCTTCTCATCGGTGCTCCGCGTCCCGATCACCTTCCCGCCCGAGCGCTTCAACGGCCTGCTGCTGTCGGGCATGTGCGTGCCGGACCTGCGCGGCACCCAGGGCTCTTTCACTTTCTTCACGACGGACGCCAGCGCGGACCGAGACAACATCGGAGGCGAGCGGCGGCCGCTGGCGGCCCGCGACGGCTGCTACCACGGCTCGCTCCCCGGTCCGCCGCGGCCCGGCGCCTCCGACCAGCAGCCGGCCGAGACTCCGTTCCGCCTCCGTCCAGGCCCGGGCGAGGCAGCCCGACTGGCGATTGATGGGCAGCACATCCTCTTGCAGAAGGGCGAATACTCCGACTGGGTGCCGATCAACTTCCGCCTCGGCCCCGGGATGCGGGCCGGGGGCATCTGCCGCTTCTACCTGAAAGCCCTACAGCCCGAGGTGCAGCTCTACGTGTCCCCAATCAACATCGACCCGGAGCGGCCCGCGCTTCCCATCTCTCATCCGGCGGCGTACTCCATCTACCTCTCCAAGCGCCTCGGCCGCTTCGCCACCCTCGGGCTTGCAGAGGATACCTGGGCGCTGAACGAAGGGGTCCTCGACGACGCCAGCTTCCTCCGCCAGTGTCAGCTCCTCTGCGACGAGCGCGAGCGCATGCTCCTCAATGCCCTCGAGAACACCCGGGATGGCTGCGTCGTCTGCGTCTTCGATACGACCGACCGAGTTCAGCATATGTACTGGCGGTATCGTGACCCAGATCATCCGGCCCCGCTGGAGGAGAATGCGAGCGCCTTCCGTGAGGTGATCGAGGCATCCTACGTACAGGCCGACACGATCGCGGGCAAGGTGCTCGACCAGTTGGGAGAGCGCGACACGCTCTTCATCATGTCCGACCACGGCTTCAAGTCCTTCCGCCGCGGCGTGAACCTGAACGCCTGGCTGCTGCGTGAGGGCTACCTCGCCCTGAAGGACGGGGCAACAGGTGAGTCGGAGTGGCTGCGCGAGGTGGACTGGGAGCAGACTCGCGCCTACGCAATGGGGCTGGCCGGACTCTACCTCAACGTGCGGGGTCGCGAGGCCAACGGCGTCGTCGCGGCCGATGAAGCTCAGGCCCTGAAGCAGGAGCTGATCGAGAAGCTCTCGGGCCTGCGCGACGAGG
>DAOVEW010000382.1 GCA_030668755.1 Bacillota bacterium
GAAAGGGGTTCATCGTCCGGCGATCTCGGCCGGCTCTGGCGGAGCGCGGCCCCAGGCCAGCGCGTCGGCCTCGGCGCCTTCGCACTCATCTGCCTGGGCCTCCTCGCGCTGGTCGCCGCCCTCGCGCGCCGGCCTCACTACGGCGTCCTCTACGGCAGCCTCCAGCAGGAGGATGCAGCTCAGGTCGTGCAGCGCCTGCGCGACCTCAAGGTCCCCTACCGCGTCGGCCCCGGCGGCACCGTCGAGGTCCCCGCCGACCAAATCCACGAGCTCCGCCTCGACCTTGCCGCCGACTCCCTCCCAGCCGGCGGCCAGAGCGGATTCGAGCTCTTCGACCGCACCCGCCTCGGCATCTCCGAGTTCGGCGAGAGGCTCAACTACCAGCGCGCGCTCCAGGGCGAGCTCGCCCGCACCATTTCCCATATGCACACCGTTGACCATGCCCGCGTCCACATCGCTCTCCCCACCGAACGCCTCTACGAAAGCCAGCAGCAGAAGCCGACCGCCTCCGTCGTCCTCAAGCTCCGCGGCGCCCGCCGCCTCACCCCCGCACAGGTCCAGAGCATCCTCCACCTCGTCTCCGCCGCCGTCGAGGGCCTCGCCCCCGAGTCCGTCGCCGTCCTCGACACCGAAGGCCGCCTCCTCTCCAACCCCGACGACTCCGGCCTCGGCCTCGCCGCCGCCTCCACCCACCTCCAGCTCCGCCGCGAATACGAAAAAGGAGTCGAAGCCGCCGTCCAGTCCATGCTCGACGGCGTCCTCGGCCCCGGCAAGGCCGTCGTCCGCGCCAGCGCGGATCTCACCTTCGACCGCGTCGAGCGAGAGAGCGAGACCTACCAGCCCGCCGCCGACGGCGCCGGCGCCGGCGTCCTCACCTCTCGCCATGAATCCCGCGAAACCTACCGCGGCCTTGCCGCTGCCGCAGCCGCCGGCGTCCCCGGCGTCAGCTCCAACACCGGCGCCGCAGCCGGCCCCATTCCCCTCCCCGGCCCGCCCGGCGCAGACCACTACGAGCAGACCGACGTCACCTCCGAATACCACGTCTCGCGCCAGCGCGAGCGCATCCTCCAGCCCCCGGGCCAGCTCAAGGACCTCTCCCTCTCCGTCTTCATAGACGAAGCGGCAGAGCTCGCCGAGACAGACAGTATCAGCGCCGCCGTGGCCGCCGCCGCCGGGCTCGATCCCGAACGCGGCGACAGCGTCGTCATCACCCAAATCGCCTTCCAGCCCCAGTCGCCCATAGAGGAGGGCTCCAAGGCCTACGCCATCCGCGATTTCTACTTCCGCGTCGCCCGCGACTTCGTCGCCATAGTCCTCATGGTCCTCTTCCTCCGCTTCCTCCTCGGCCTCCTCCGCCGCCGCCAGACCGAGGTCCAGGCCACGCCCGCTCCTCCGCCCCAGACCACCCAGGCCGCCCCCCACATGGCCGCCGCGGCCTCTGCCGAATCGTCCATAGACCCCGACCGCGCAGCGGCCGTCCTCCGCACCTGGCTCTCCACTGACGACCAGCCCGGTGGTGACGGAGATACCCGCCCCGCGGCCCCCACCACCTCCACATAACCTCCCTCGCCATGCCCCGAATCATCAAAGCCCAAGACATCCCTGAACCACTCTCCCCCTGGCGGCCCGCCGAGGTCTCCACCCCGCCCCCCCGCCCGGACTCCCCGCCCATGCCCCTTGCCCCGGCCGCGGCCGCGAGGCCCGACGACATCGAACACGCCGCCCGCCGCAAGGGCCTCGCCGACGGCACCCGCGCCGCCGAGGATGCCTACCGTGCAAAGGTGGCGCGGGTCGAGTCCCTCGCCGCCGCAGTCCAGCAGGAGCGCGCCGACTTCTTCGACCGCATCGAACCCGAGCTCGTTCGCCTCTCCATCGCCATCGGAGAAAAGGTCATCGGTCGCGAGCTCGAGCTCCGGCCCGACACCGTCGTGGACATGGTGCGCACCGCGATGAAACGCCTCCGCGAGCGCGAGAATCTGCGCGTCAGCGTCAACCCCCGCGACCTCGACCACGTCAAGGCCGCACGCGATGACCTCATCGGCGCGGTCGACGGCGTCCGCAAGCTCGACGTCATTGAGGATCGCCGCGTCGACCCCGGCGGCTGCGTAATCGAGTCGCCCAACGGCACCCTCGATGCCCGCATCAAGACCCAGATCGAGCAGATCGGCGGCGCCCTCGAAGGAGTCATGCCCGATGCCGCAGACAGCGATGACAGTGGATCTGGCCCGCTACCGCGAAACCATAAACCGGACTGACGCACTCCGCCTCAACGGCCGCGTCTCCCAGGTCGTCGGCGTCATTGTCGAATCGGTCGGCCCCGCCAGCCGCATCGGCGAAATCTGCCACATCCACACCGGCCGCCAGCGGCCTCCCATCCCCGCCGAGGTCGTCGGCTTCCGCGGCAACCGCGTCCTGCTCATGCCCCTCAGCGGCATGGGCGACATCGCCCACGGCAACGAGGTCGTCGCAGGGGGGCGCTCTCTCTCCATTCGCGTCGACGACGGCCTCCTCGGCCGCGTCCTCGACGGCCTCGGCCGGCCCCTCGACGGCCGCAGCCTCCTCCTCGGCGGCCCCGACCTATCCGTCATGCAGTCGCCTCCCCATCCCCTCCGACGGCAGCGCGTGCGAGACCCGCTCCCGCTCGGCGTCCGCGCCATAGACGCCTTCCTCACCTGCGGCAAGGGCCAGCGCATCGGCATCTTCTCCGG